>CALZIC010000067.1 GCA_945787285.1 uncultured Desulfuromonadales bacterium | reverse complement strand
CGTCCTCATCCTGGTCAAGCTCGGGCTCATCTTCGCCGTGGTGCTGACCCTGGCCGCCTACCTGGTGCTGGCCGAGCGCAAGATCCTGGCCCGCATGCAACTGCGCTACGGTCCCAACCGGGTCGGCCCCTTCGGCCTGCTGCAGCCCGTGGCCGATGTGATCAAACTGCTCACCAAAGAAGACTTCATTCCGGCCCAGGCGGACAAGGGGCTCTTTCTGGTGGCCCCGGGGCTGGCTGCGGTCACCGCTCTGCTCGCCTTTGCCGTGGTCCCCTTTGCTCCTCCGCTTTCCCTGTTCGGCCGGGAAATCCCCATGGTGGTCTGCGACCTCAACGTCGGCGTTCTCTACTTCCTGGGGCTTTCATCGCTGGCGGTCTATGGCGTGGCCCTCGGCGGCTGGGCGTCAAACTCCAAATACGCCCTGCTCGGATCGATCCGCGCCCTTGCCCAGCTGATCTCCTACGAACTCTCCATGGGGCTGTCGGTGGTGCCGGTGATTCTCTCGGCGCGTTCCTTCTCCCTCACCGACATTGTCATGGCCCAGGAAGGGCTGCCGTTCTGCCTCAGCCACCCGCTGGCCTTTATCATCTTTCTGATCAGCGTGGCCGCCGAGTCGAAGCGAATCCCCTTCGACCTCCCCGAGGCCGAAAACGAACTGGTCGCCGGCTTCCACACCGAGTACTCGGGGATGCGCTTCGGCCTGTTCTTCGTCGGCGAATACATCAATATGATTATCCTCGGCGCCATGACCGCCGTCCTCTTTCTCGGAGGCTGGCACGGACCGCTGCTGCCGCCGATCGTCTGGTTCATGATCAAGGTGCTGGCCGTCTCCTTCGTCTTTATCTGGATGCGCGGCACCATGCCGCGCCTGCGCTACGACCAGCTGATGCATTTCGGCTGGAAAATCCTCCTGCCCCTGGCGCTGCTGAACGTGGTGATTACCGGAGGAGTGCTGTTGTGGCTGAACGGGTGATGGCGATCTATGTTTTTTCTGAATACTGACAGCTGAGGGCTGATGGCTATGAACCTACTCCGCGACATCAAAGGAACCCTGCAGCCCTTCTGGGTGACCCTGCGCTACATGTTCAAGCGCCCGGTAACCATCCAGTATCCCGAGCAGAAGCGCACCCCTTCGCCGCGCTACCGGGCCCGCATGGTGCTGACCCGCGACCCCGACGGCGAGGAACGCTGCGTGGCCTGCCACCTGTGCAGCGCCGCCTGCCCGGTCGACTGCATCTCCATGCAGGCAGCCGAGCGCGAAGACGGCCGAAGGTACGCCGCCTGGTTCCGCATCAACTTCGCCCGCTGCATCTTCTGCGGCCTGTGCGCCGAGGCCTGCCCGACCCTGGCGATTCAGATGGGCCCGGACTACGAGATCTGCAACCGCGACCCGCTCAACCTGGTGCTCGAGAAGGAAGACCTGCTCATCGACGACGGCGGCAAGGACAACAGCTACCATTTCTACCGCCATGCCGGCATCGGCGTCTCACAGCCTCGCGGGGCGGGGGCGGAGGAGAGCCCTCCGGTCGATATGAAGACCAACATGCCCTGACGGACAGCGAACAGTAACCAGTGGACAGTGGGCAGTAAAGGCATTTGGCTTTTACTGATCACTGATCACCCATCACTCATCACTGGTTTTTATGGCAACGATTGTTTTCTACATACTGGCAGTAACGGCCCTGGCGGCGACCGGGATGTGCATCACCCGCAAGAACCCGGTGCATGCGGTCATCTACCTGGTCAACGCCTTCTTCGCCCTGGCACTGATATTTTACCTGCTCGGAGCGCCGCTGGTGGCGGCCTGGGAGGTGATCATCTATGCCGGGGCGATCATGGTGCTGTTCCTGTTCATCATCATGATGCTCGAACTGGCACCAGACCAGCAACTGCCGGGGCCGGGCTGGAAACGCTGGGGGCCGGTGGTGCTGCTGTCGGCGGTGCTGCTGGCCTGCACCCTTACGCTAATGGTGGCCGACCCCCACGGCGGTGACGGAGTGCCCAAGTATTACGCCTCGCCGCGGGTTTTCGGCTACGCCCTGTTCAAGCAATACGCGCTGGCGGTGGAAGTCGTCTCTTTTCAGCTGCTGTTCGCCGCGGTGGGGGCCTTCTACGTCGGCAAATCGGAGCGCGGCAGAGGGCGGAGGAACGAATCATGATCGTGCCGATTGCCCACATCCTTGCCTTCTCCGGCACCATGTTCCTGATGGGACTGGCCTGCGTGCTGGCCCGGCGCAACCTGATCATGATCCTTATCGGTGTCGAGATCATGCTCAACGCCGTCGGCATCGCCCTGGCCGGGGGGAGCGCGCTGTGGAACAACGTCGACGGCCAGATTTTCGTCATATTCCTGATGGCCATGACCTCGGCGGAGGTTTCGATCTCCCTCGCCATGGTCGTTTACCTGCGGCGGCGCAAGGGGACCATCGATGCCGACGCTTTTGACGGGATGAAGGGATGACACCTGAACTGCTCTTCCTGATACCGCTGCTGCCTCTGCTCAGCGGCCTGGTCAACGTTCTGGCCGGCGTGCGCCTGCCACGCGGGCTGTCCGTCGCCCTGGCGGTCGGTGGAGTCGCCGCCTCGACCGCCCTGACGCTCTTCGCCTGGCATCTTTCGGACGGCGAAGGGACCCGGGCCGTATTGTTCACCTGGCTGCAGAGCGGCGACGTGCAGATACCGGTCGAAATTCTCTTTGACCGGCTTTCGGCGCCGATGACCCTGATGGTGACCTTCGTCTCCACCCTGATCCATCTCTACGCCACCGGCTACATGGAGCACGAAAAGGACTACGCCCGCTTTTTCGCCCTGCTCAACCTCTTCGTCTTTGCCATGCTCACCATCGTGCTGGCCGACAACATGCTCGTCCTCTTTCTCGGCTGGGAAGGGGTCGGCTTCTGCTCCTACGGACTGATCGGCTACTGGTACCGTGAAGAGAAAAACGCCGATGCAGGGCGTAAGGCTTTTCTGGTCACCCGGGTCGGCGACGTCTTTCTCGGCATCGCCCTGCTGTGGCTTTTCGCCCTGACCGGGACCCTGTCTATCAGCGCCATCAATGCCCAGGCACCGGCCCTGCTTCCCGCCACGCTCACCCTGCTCACCCTGCTGCTGCTCGGCGGCGCCTGCGGCAAGAGCGCCCAGCTGCCGCTGATGACCTGGCTCCCCGACGCCATGGCCGGCCCCACCCCGGTTTCGGCACTGATTCACGCGGCGACCATGGTCACCGCCGGCGTCTACCTGCTGTGCCGGCTTTTCCCCCTGGTCTCGCTGAGCGAAACCGGGATGCTCGCCATCGCCGCTGTCGGCGCCGTCACCGCCCTCTACGCCGCAACCTGCGCACTGGCCCAGCGGGAAATCAAGCGGGTGCTGGCCTATTCGACCATGAGCCAGGTCGGCTACATGTTCCTCGCCGTCGGCTGCGGTTCGGTGACAAGCGCCATGTTCCATCTCTTTACCCACGCCTTCTTCAAGGCTCTGCTCTTCATGGGGGCCGGCTGCATCATCCACCTGTGCGGCGGCGAGAACGACATCTATCGCATGGGCGGGGTGGCCAGGCGCTGCCGTCCGGTCTTCTGGCTCTTCCTGGCCGGAGCGCTGTGCCTGTCCGGCTTTCCCCTGACCGGCGGGTTTTTCTCCAAAGACGGCATCCTGCTGGCGGCCCTCACCCGCAGCTCCTTCGACTACCATGTTCTCTGGGGCATCGCCACCTTTGCCGCCCTGCTGACCGCCTTCTACACCTTCCGCCTGGTCTACCTGGTCTTTGCCGGGGAATACCGCGGCAACGCCGAGCCCCACCACCTGCCCGCGGTGATGATCTGGACCCTGGTTCCCCTGGCCATTCTCGGGGTAGGCGGGGGCCTGCTCAACCTGCCTCCGATGGTCGGCGGCGGAGAGTCCCTCCACCATCTGCTCGGCCCCCTGGCCGGCCCCGCCATTCACGCCAGTCACACCCTCGAATGGGGGATGGCGCTGGCCTCGATGCTGCTGGTTTTTCTCGGCTGGATGGTCGCCCACCAGTGCTATCGCACATTTAAGGAAACCAGCTACGGTGCCGCCTGGAATTTTTTCCTGCACGGCTGGCAGGCTGATCGCCTGGTCGAGCTTTTGCTGCTGGCCCCTTTCCGAGCCCTGGCCCTGTTCTTCTGGCAGGGGACCGACCGCGGCCTGATCGACGGCACTCTGGAAACCGCCGCCTCCTGGTGCAGCGACACCGGGGAGCGCCTGCGCCAACTGACCACCGGGCGCCTGTCCACCTACCTTGCCGGCTTCGCCTGGGGGCTGCTGCTGGTGCTGGGGTGGGGGTTGTGGGTGATGGTGAAAGGGTAGTAAACCGGAATCCAGAATTCAGGAGTCAGAAGCCAGGAGAAAACCCTGTCCTCTTCTGGCATCTGGATTCTGACTCCTGAATTCTAAGGGTTTAACATGTCTCAACTTCCACAATTTTCCTGGCTCAGCCTGCTGATCCTCCTGCCTCTGGCAGGTGCGGCGGCGTGCGCCCTGTTTGCCCGCAAACCTGCGGTCTGCCGCTGGCTGACCCTGGCCACCACCTCGACGGTCTTTGCCTGCGCCCTCGGCCTGTTCAGCCGCTTTCACGCGGGGGGGACCGGATGGCTTCTTTATGAAGATCACGCCTGGATCGCCCGCTTCGGCATCCGCTACACCCTCGGCCTCGACGGCATCTCTCTGCTGATGGTGCTGCTCAGCGCCTTTCTGCTGATCATCTCGGTGCTCGTCTCCTGGGGCAGCATCGACCGCCACGTTCCGCTCTTTCACGCCCTGCTGCTGGTGATGGAAAGTGGCATTTTAGGCGTATTTCTGGCCCTCGACCTGGTCCTCTTCTACCTCTTCTGGGAGGTCATGCTGATTCCGATGTTCTTTTTGATCGGCGTCTGGGGACACGCGCGGCGCATCTACGCCGCGGTCAAGTTCTTCCTCTTCACCCTGGCCGGCAGCCTGCTGATGCTCCTCGCCATTCTCTTTCTCTACATTCTTCACGGCCGCCAGACCGGCGACTGGAGCTTCGCCCTCGAGGCGCTCAAGGCAACCTCCTTCAGCGGAGTGCAGGAGTACTGGCTTTACGCGGCCTTCTTCCTCGCCTTTGCCGTCAAGGTGCCGCTGGTACCGGTGCACACCTGGCTCCCCGATGCCCACACCGAGGCCCCCACCGCAGGTTCGGTAATTCTGGCCGGGCTGCTGCTCAAGACCGGGGTCTACGGCCTGCTCCGCTTCGGTTTTCCGCTCTTTCCGCAGGCGACCGCACAGAGCCTGCCGCTGCTCGGCGGACTGGCCCTGGTCGGCATTTTCTACGCCGCCTGGATCGCCTACCTGCAGCAGGACGCCAAGCGCCTGGTCGCCTATTCGTCGGTGGCCCACCTCGGCTTCGTGATCCTCGGCCTGAGCGCCTGGAACGTGACCGCCCTGGAGGGGAGCATTCTGCAGATGGTCAACCACGGCATCACCACCGGGGCCCTCTTCGCCATGGTCGGCATGATCGACGCCCGTGCCCGCACCCGGCGTCTCGACAGCCTCGGCGGGCTGTGGGCGAGGATACCGATCCTCTCGTGCTTCTTTCTTTTTTTCTCCCTGGCCTCGCTGGGACTGCCCGGGCTGAACAATTTCGCCGGTGAAATCCTGATTCTGCTCGGGACCTTCCAGAGCCGTCCGGTTCTTGCAGCCATCGCCATCGCCGGGGTGGTCTTCGCCGCCGCCTACATGCTGCGCCTGGTGCAGAGCGTGCTGTGGGGCGCTCCCCGGGACGAGACTCCCTGGCACGACCTGACCCCCAACGAAGCGCTGGTCCTTGTCCCCATGGCACTGCTGGTGCTGTGGCTCGGACTCTACCCGGCACCTTTTCTGGAACCCCTTCATGAGCCGGTAAAAGCCCTGCTCGCCACCCAAGGAGGACTTCCATGAGCGGGACTGAACTGGCGTCCCTACTGCCGATCCTGATTCTGGCCTTGGGGGCCACTCTCATCCTCATGCTCGGCGCCTGGTTTCCCGCCCGCCGCCCGCTGATGATCGGCGGCATCGCACTGGCCGTCGCTGCCGCCCTGGCCGCCGCTCTGATCACGCCTGCGCTGAGCGAAGTCGGCGGAATCTTCGGCACCGGCCCCTACGCCCGCTTCTTCACGGTGGTCTGGTCACTGACCGCGGCACTGACCCTCATGCTGTCGTTGCGCTACGGCGAGCACAGAGGTTTTTCCGCCGGCGAATACGTCTCGCTGGTGCTGTTCGCCTCGGCCGGCATGGCGCTTCTTTCCGGGGCAACCTCGCTGGTCGGCCTCTTTCTCGGTCTCGAATCGTTCACCCTGGCCCTTTACATCCTTATCGCCTTCGACAAAAAAAGCCCCGAAGGGACCGAAGCCGGCCTCAAGTACCTGGTCCTCGGCGCGGTGGCCACCGGCTTTCTGGCTTTCGGCATCGCCCTGATTTACGTCGCCTCGGGCACCTTCCACCTCCCCGAAGCGATGGCCGGCCTTGCCGCCGGGGGCGAACTGCGAACCTTCGCCCTGCTCGGCTGGGGAATGCTGGTCGTGGCCATCGGCTTCAAGGTTTCGCTGGTCCCCTTTCACCTTTGGACCCCCGACGTCTACCAGGGGGCCCCGGCTCCGGTCACCGCTCTGCTTTCCACCGGCTCCAAGGGGGCGGTCTTCGCCGCCCTGGTCGGCGTGTTCGCCGGCATGGACAGCGGGCAAGAGCAGCTCGCCCCGCTGATCTGGGCCCTGGCGGTCGGCACCATGCTGGTCGGCACCTTCTGTGCCCTGCGCCAGGAGAACCTCAAGCGAATGCTCGCCTACTCCTCGGTGGTGCACATGGGATACGTGCTGGTCGGCCTTTTGGCCGGAGGCGAGGCGGGAAGCGGCGCGGTGGTCTTCTACCTGGTCGCTTACACCGCAGCCGGGCTCGGCTCCTTCGCGGTCATCACCTCCTTTGCCGACAGCAATGAACCCCAGGACTATGCGGCCTACCGGGGAATCGGCTACCGCCACCCGCTGCGCTGCGGGGTGCTGGCGGCCTTCCTCATCTCTCTGGCAGGAATTCCGCCGACCGCCGGTTTCATCGGCAAGTTCGGCATCTTCCACGCCGCCATCAAGGCCGACTACCTGAGCCTCGCCCTGTTCGGCGTGGCCGCCTCGGTGATCTCCCTCTACTACTACCTGCGGGTGGTGATTCTCATGTTCATGAGCGAAGAGGAGGGTGCAGCATTGCACCGGGGGAGTTTTTCCGAACACAGCGTGCTGGCGATGTGCCTGGGGGCTGTGCTGCTCTTCGGAATCTACCCGGGCCCGCTGCTCGAGCTGATTGCTGGTATAATTCCATAGTGAAGTCAATTCCGACCCAAAAGACGGCATTTCTTCTCTCTGTTTCAGTAGTAAAAATGATTTCCAGGAGTCTCCCATGACCGACCAGATCAACACATTCCTCGAGTCCCCGGTTTTCGGCGTTGTCGGTGCTTCGCACAAGAAGGAGAAATACGGCAATAAAATTCTGCGCTGCTATCTGATGAACGACCGCAAGGCGATCCCGGTCAACCCGGTGCAGAAAGAGATCGAAGGGCTCACCTGCGTCGCTTCGGTGACCGAGCTTCCCGATGACGTCAAGAGTATATCGATCATCACTCCGCCCCCGGTCACCGAAAAGGTGGTCGATGAAGCCATCGCCCGAGGTATAAAAAATATATGGATGCAGCCCGGCGCAGAAAGTGACCTCGCCGTTGAAAAATGTCAAAAAGCCGGCATCAACGTAATCGCTGACGGCAGTTGCCTGCTGGTGGTAATCGGCTACCACGAGTAACAACGTCCTTGACAATCAAAACAGACCACCGAACAGAACAGGGCGCCCTTTGGGGGCGCCCTGTTCTGTTTTCAGGTCCAACCTAAGCAGGGGGGGGCACGATGGCTTCAATTACTCAAGCAGGCGCTGCCTGATCTGTTTTTGCTGCTCGGCCAACTCGGAAACCGCCTTGGCATCTTTAATGAGTTGTGGAATTTGCTTAAGGGGTATGGAGGTCGGCGAGGGCAGCTGCAGGTTTTCCATATGGAGACCGGAGACCATTCCCTCATTTTCTGCATTTTGTTGGTTGCCCGTTTTTGCCGGCGAGGAAGGCAGAATATTGACGTTGGAGTTGACCAGGACCTGTTCGCTGGAGCCGTTGGGGTTGGGCCGGTCTGAAAAGCTCAAGGTCCCGTTGGCGTCACGCCATTTGTAGACCCGAGTCGCCTTCGCTGGTTTCTCGGGGGCCAAATCGGCCAGACTGTCCCTGGCCTTCTCGAGCACGCCTTTGATTTCTGGTAACTCGGGGACGATTGTTCTGGGAGCCTGAAAAGAATCGAAGCTCAGCAGCGGGCGACCTGACGGACCCTTGATCAAAAAGGGCAGAGCAACCGCCAGCAGGGGGAGAACAAGAAGGAGCTTGAGTAACAGTTTCATGGAATCATCCCAGGGGAAAAGGGTCAATCGGGCGACCCGCTGCAGCCCTGAATGGACTGCCCGGAGCGAGACCGATGCACCAGAATCTTTGCAAATTTGATTCCAGAAGCGTTCATGGACCGCGCCCTAGGACCCCGGACGCCCCGAGCCAAGAAGGGACAGACGGTTGACAAGCCGCTGCCGCAAACGATAATTAAATTATCAATGACTCTTTCGCGTAGGAAGCCGATGACCCTGCAAATTCTAGCTGCTGTCGTCCTGCTGGTTTTCTCTGCCGCCATCCTGCCCCTGGCGATGCGCTACCTTCATGACCTCGAAGTTCGACATCTGTGGAAAAAACTGCGTACCACGCCATCCCCGGACGTCTTCTCTCCACAACTGGTGGAAGGCCTCCCGGAACCGGCCCGCCGCTTTCTGCTCAACACCATAGAGCCGGGCGCCCCTCTGGCCGGTGCGGTTGAACTGAAGATGCGGGGCCAGATCGCTCTCAAACCCGGGGCTTCCAAACACCCTTTCACCGCCAGCCAGGTTCTTTCCACCGATGGCCTGATCTGGAAAGCCTCGGTGCGCAAGGAAAAGACCCTGCTGCTGGCCGAGGATATATATGCCCATGGCAAGGGGGCCATGCGTTGGTACCTCTGGAAAGTGGTGCCGCTGGTGCGTGCCGAAGACGAGAAAGTCGCCCGCTCCCTGGCTGGGCGACTGGCCCTTGAAATCCCCCTGATGCTGCCATCGGCACTGGTACCCCGGGCCGGTATCCGGTGGGAAGCTGTCGACGAGAACAGGGCTCGGGTCCATATGCGCATCGGCGGGGAAACCTTCTCCCCTCTGCTCCTGGTTGACGAATACGGCTGTTTAAAAAGCATCACCCTGCCACGCTGGGATTCCACCGGGCAGGGGACCAGCCAGGAGAGGACCCCCTGGGTTCTGGACCAATTCGATCGTTTTGGCGAATTCAATGGCTACCGGATCCCGACCCGCTCCCGCGCGACCCGACATCCTGAAACGGACCGGGCCGATCCCTTTTTTGAAACCGAGATAGATTCCGTGAAATTCCTCCCCACAGACAACAAAAACAATAATTAACAATTGACACCCCCCCGACCCTTTGGGTAAAAATATACGACATTGGTTCAGGAGTTAAGCCATCCCCCGGAGATTGGACGTTGAAATAATGTCAAAAATATTAATTATTGATGACGACCTGGCATTTCTCAATTTTCTGAAATCCTACGTCAACGAGCGCTTTCCGAAACTTAAAGTGGCCACCTGCGTCGACCCCCTTCAGGGTCTAGCCGCTATTTCAGCCGATCTGGACCTTTTGCTCATCGACCTTGAAATGCCCCTGCTCGACGGGAGTAAAGTTCTGAAATACGCCATTGAAAAAGGGGTTCCCAAAAATCGAACCATCATCCTCTCCGGCAGAGATGCCGATTACCTGCATAAACGGTTCCCGATGGGAAGCTGCCTGGCCGTTCTGAATAAACACGAAATCAAACAAAAAGCCGTACTCGACATGATTTTCGCCGCCCTCCACAGGAAAGTTACTGCCTGAGCCTCTCAAACCCCGCCACATCGACCCCGACACGACACTTTTTAGGCGAGCTGCCAGCAAATGCCGGTAGATTAATCCGCCTTTTAATGCTAGGATTTCACGGCAAATAATCTGATATTAATGTCTTAATTCCATTGAATTACTGTACCGTCTCCGGAGGACGCATGCCTTTCCAGTTGTTCAAGCTTTTTCTCACTCTTCTGATCTTCTGCACCGCCTCATCCAGCTTCGCTGGCGATTTCGGCCTCGTAGAAGCAGGTCTTCGCGGCGGCATTTCTTCCCGTAACTTTCATGGAATGGACTTCGAGCAGCTTGAAGGCTACGCTTCCTTGGGCCTGCCGTGGGAAAAACGATGGGACTCCGGCTGGGCGCCCTTCATGGACAGGGCTCATACAGCATTTACGGGAGAAGGTACGAAATCGATCGTACCGGTTTTGTCGGCACTGTCGGCCCCCGCCTGGTCTTTGCCAAAGTAGAGTGCAACCTGCTGTTCGAACTGGGCAGCCGACTGACCTACCTCAGCATCGACGACTTCGGCCCGCAGGACTTCGGCGGTCCGTTTCAGTTCACCAGCGAAATCGGCGTCAGCTACCTGGTTTGCCCGGCCTTCAAAGTCGGATACCAGTTCCAGCATATGTCCAACGCCGGCATGTACAGCCCCAACCCGGGCCTGGAAATGCATATGGTTGAAGTGGCTTACCGTTTTTAGCCCAAGACCGATTGCACCCGAAAGTGTGGAACCATCAAACCCGACGTCTTCAGAACAGGAAATGCTTGCCTTGTGCCCCGGCAACCTGCAATAGTTTAAAGCAAAACCGCAACCCGAATTTCCGGGCCGCGGTTTTTTTGTCGATTACCAGGTGGCCGTCCGCAATCCAATAACATTAAATCGCCCCCCAAAGGAGTCCTTATGAAACGATTGGTTCTTCTGATCCTGCTTGGTGCATGCGGCTATCTGTTTTACACCAATCCCGACTTTGACGCCCACAAGTCGGCCCTTGCCGAACAGCTCCCGCCACGCCCCCTGTTCGCCGAGCCAACGGGGGAAGACACCCACTTTAGCCGCCTCGATTTCAGTAATTTTCTGTTCGCCTCGACCACCAAGGACACCGAGACACTGACCATGGTTTCCTACGGATTCGCTGGCCGCGTCAAGATCATCGATACCGAGTGGCAGCCGTCCAAATAATCCACCGGCCCGACTCCCCTGCCGGAGCCGGGCCGTTAACTATTTGAAACGTATACTCCATTCATTTGCGCAGCAACCACGAAACGTTTGAATCCGCCAGCGGTTTGCGGTAGGTTATCCGTCAAATCGCCCACAAAGGATTCTTTTCATGGCTGAATATTACTGCCTGCCCTTCTCGACCCACCCTCTGCGCAACGGCCTCTACGACGAACTTCACGCCCGGCCGTTTCACCTGGTCACCACGCCGCAGCAGCTTTCGCACCTGGCATTCAGGGCCGACGCCTCAGACACCGATACCGCCTTCAACCTGGTCTGCGATCTGTGTCGACGCTATTCCATCAACCAGCCCGGCCCGGAGGCGGCTTCATTTCAAGCCGATTTCGGCCAGTTTTCACTGCGCTGGGAACGCCACATGGAGTTTTACTCCATGACCTTCCAGCGACCACCGGAAACCCAGGAGCTCGCCTTCAGCCCTTCGGTCCTGGAACTGCTTCCCGGAGACTGGCTTGCTTCGCTTCCCGGGCAGGCGGTGGCTGCTTTTCATATTCAGGTGCAGGACAGCACGCCAATCGATGATGCTATATTGAACCGTGCTTTCGAGGGACAACGCCTGGTCCTCAGCCGTCCCAAAAACGGCAAAGCCCTTCTCTGCACGGCTTTCAAGCTCCACGGCGACGGCTTCGGGCGGTTTTTCATACAGAACCTCGGTATCGACGATTACCGCATGGGTCGCCTGGTTCAGCGGGTCATCGAACTTGAGACCTACCGCCTGCTGGCTCTTCTTTCGCTCCCCATGGCGAAAAGGATCGCTCCGGATCTGCTCGAAATGGACAACCAGCTTTCACAGATGCTTGCCAGCATTCCCAATATTCAAAGCAGTGAAGAGGAACGGGTCCTTCTACTGCGTCTGTCGCAACTCGCCGCACGGGTTGAGGCCCATCGGTCCGACACCAACTATCGCTTTTCCGCCACCAAGGCGTACCACGAACTTGTGGTGAGCAGACTGCACAATATCCGCGAGCAGGAAGTCGAGGAGCACATGACCCTCGGCGAATTCCTGACCCGGCGTCTGAGCCCCGCCATCCGCACCTGCGACTCGATACAAGCCCGCCTTGAGGACCTGTCCCGCCGCATCGAACGGGCCGGCGACCTGCTGCGCACCCGGGTTAATCTCACTATCCAGGAGCAGAACAAATGTCTGCTCGCCTCCATGGACCGTCGCAGCCGCCTTCAGTTCCGCCTCCAGGAAACCGTCGAAGGACTCTCGGTTGCCGCCATCAGCTACTACATGGTCGGTCTGGTCTCCTACCTGCTCAGCGGTCTCCCCCTCGAATCCTGGAACCTGAGCAAAAAGGTCCTTCTGGCCTGCTCGGTCCCCCTGGTGGTCGCTACCGTGTGGTCCGTGACCCAGCACATCAAACATCGCCTGATCAAAATCCCTGACCCCGAGTCCTGTGATCTCTAGCCCGGATTTCTCACAAGCGCGTGACCTGTGCGGTTAATCGTGACCACTAATTCTGGCCCTTTTGGCCGCTGTCTTCGTTGCGCCTCCTTGACTTAACGCAAGGCTAGGCCTGCGTCGGCACGCCTTGACAGCAACCAAAATGACTCAGAATTAACGGACACGATTAACCAAACAGCCCACTAGTGCCGCCAACGACGAAGGCCCCGACTTGATGATCGGGGCCTTCGTCGCATCCTGCTGCATTTAGTGTTTCATCACCCGGCTGAAACCGAGACAAAGACCAGTCCCAGGCTTCCTGTGTTCTCGATTCCGTGAGAGTCTCCGGCCTCTGCAACCAGTACCGTCCCGGGTGCCACCGCGATCTTGTCCTCTCCGCTTAAAAAGTTGCCATCCCCCTCCAGAACCACCCAGGTGTGGTCCCCTGCGTGCACGTGGGGGTGAATGTGCTGCCCGGGCAGCAAACACCAGAGGGTGGCCCGGGAATGCTCGCCGTCGGCCAGCGCGACCTTGTTGGCCTTCTCCTGGCTGAAGACGATTTTTTCCTTGTAGTCGAAATACGAGGTGATCATGAAATTCTCCTGTAAAAGAAAAGGCGCCCCGTCCAGTGTGGTAGGGGCGCCATCAGTTTACATGAAATGGGCTTTGTGCATCAAGCCTTGCTGACCTGAACGGCCACGCGATTCTGCCCGCAGGGCACAACCTGCTGAACATCGACATCGGAGAAGTGATAGGGGGCGAAGAGCAGACCGGCCTGTACGTTCTCGCTGACTTTTACCCGGCCACTGGCAGTGCCGACGGCAGAGGAGACCTTGATAACGTCTCCGTCTTTGACGCCGGAGGTCTCGGCATCGGCTGGACTCATTTCGATGTAGCCGCCATTGGCCACCGCATTGGTGCCGTCGGAATACGTCGTGGTTGTTCCGAACTGAAAGAGAATCTTGCCGCTGAGCAGCTGCAGCCCTTTGGCCTCGTCCTTGGACGAAGGAACTTTGCAGGTAAGGCTGCCCTCGGCGGGGGCAAAGCCGCTGCGCACGCTGGTGCGGGAGTTTCCGCCGCAGCAGGCCCCAACCTCGGCATAGGCCGGAACGAGGTCCCTGATCTCCTGCTGTACCGCGGCGGCCTGGACATTCTGCCCGGGGGCCACCTTGCTGTAAAGTGACGCCAGGATATCGAGGTCGCTGCAGGACTCGCCCGGTGCTTTGGCCGCCTTGCTGAAGCGGCTGACGCATCCATCCAGAGAGGTGACGCTTCCGCTCTTCTCAAACGGGGCGGCTGCCGGCAGGACGACCGTCGCCAGCTCAGTGAGCTCGGATGCGAAGATATCCTGTACCACGAGGACCTCGAGCTGCTGCAGGGCCTTCTTCCAGCGGGCACTTTCGGGATAGCCGACCAGCGGGTTGGTCCCGGCGAGGAAGAGGTAGGTAACCTCGCCCTTCTCGATTGCCTCGAGAATCCCCAGCGCGTCGAGGCCACCGGAAGGCAGGGTCACGTTCCAGGCCTTTTCGAACACCGACTTGCTCCCCTGGTAGTCCTGCTGGCCGGGAAGGAGCTCAGGAGCCACCCCCATGTCGATCATTCCCTGGGCATTGCCCTTCTCATCGACGGGGAAAAGCCCTCCGGCCTCACCCGCCAGCGCTCCGCTGACCAGAGCCAGGTTGGCAATGGCGGCCACTTTTTGTTCAGCGGCATTGCTGCGGGTCACGTCGGCACCGAACACCACGGCGACACTTTCGGCCTTGCCGAGGTACTCGGCCGCCTCTTCGATAAGTTTGGCGCTCAGCCCGGTCTCCTCACAGACCTTTTTCAGGTTGACCTTTTTGAGCGATTTTTTGAACTCGTCGAAATTCTTGATTTGCTTGGCCAGGTTCGCCTCGTCGGCCAACCCCTTTTCTACAATGATGCTGGTGAGGGCATTGGCCAGAGCCGCCTCACTGCCGGGACGGTAGTTGAGGAAGGTATTGGCGTACCGGGCGAGTTTGACCCGCCGCATATTGGCCAGGACCAGCTTGCCTTCGCGCTTCCTGGTAGCTCTCTCGATCTGCCAGTCGATGGCGGGGGCTTCGGCGGTGACATCGGATCCGAAGACCAGAACGGCCTTGGCGCTGCCGATGGCCTCCATGCTGTTGCTGGCCCCCTTGAGTCCGACAGTGGCCTCGAGTGCGCGGACGCCGCGCAGGGCGCCGAAGCGGGCCTCGGAGTCGATATTGTTGGTTCCGACCGCTGCCCGGAAAAGCTTCTGCAGCAGGTAGTTTTCCTCGTTGGAAAGCTGGGGCGAACCGAGCGCCGCGATGGCGGAAGCGCCCTTGCCGTCCCGTACCTGGCAAAGTGCCGATGCGGCCACGTCGACGGCCTGATCCATCGATACCTGCTGGGGTTTGCCGTCAATTCTCACCACGGCAGAGGTAAGGCGCTTGGATGAGTTGACATAGCCGTGTCCAAAGAAGCCGCCGATGCAGAGGTTGCCGCTGTTAATGGTCCCCTGGTCATCGGAGGTCACCCGCAACACCTTGTCGTTCTTGACGTTGACGTCGATCTGGCAGTGGCTGCCGCACTGGGTGCACACCGATGGAACCTTGGTCATTTCCCAGGGGCGGGCCTTGAACTTGAAGGTCTTGGAAATCATGGTGCCGGTCGGGCAGACCTGTACACAATTACCGCAGAACTCGCAGAGATCGAGGTTTTTGTCAATAAACGCCCGATCCCCCTTGTCATTGACGAACAGGGAGTTGGAGCCGACGGTTTCGTGGCAGACCTTGACGCACTTTTCGCAGAGGACGCAGCGCGAGGGGACCTGCTGAATGAGGGGCCATTCGTTGATATCGGCAGGATTGACATCCTCGGCCTCGAAAGACTGCCTGTTGACCTCCAGCTCGTAGGTGAGATTCTGCAGGTCGCACTCACCGGCAGCATCGCAGACCGGGCAATCGAGGGGATGATTGACCAGGATGAGCTCGAGAATCTGCTTGCGGATGGTCGTCAATTGCGCCGACTGGGTCGTAACGACGATGCCGTCCTTGACCGCGGTGTTGCAGGCGGTCATCGGCCTGTCGACCCCTTTCACCTCCACCGCACAGATCCGGCAGGCGCCGGTCGGAGACACTTTTTCCAGCCAGCAGAGAGTCGGGATGGCGATGCCCAGTTGCCGGGCCGCCTCCAGGATCGTAGTCCCCGCGGGCACGCTAATCGTCTTGCCGTCAATCGTCAAGCTGACCATATTATATTCACCTCAAATGCTGGCTGAAGGCAAAAGCCCAGGGCAAGGGTTGAATCACCCTGCCCTGAACCTCCGGCCATTATTAACGTTTTAACAATTAAAATTACAGGGCGACCATCGACACGCGATAGCAGCGCAGGCAGCGCTCGGCCTCGACAACGGCCTGGCTGTCGCTGAAACCGAGTTCGACCTCGCCGTAGTTGCCTTTACTGGCGCGCTCCTTGCCGTGAATCTCCGCCTGGTTCGCCCGCGCGACCGAGTCGAGCCAGGGAACCTGCTCGTCCTTGTCGTAGACGCCGAGATGGGTGAGGACATCTTCCATGATGTCGTCGTCGTCGAGGTAGGCCTCCCCCGTTTCGAGCCAGCGCTGGATCACTTTGGCGGCACGATGGGCATTGCCGACGCAGGCCACCACGGTGAGAGGACCGATCTCGGCATCGCCGCTGGCGAATACCCCGTCGAGGTCGGTGACCAGGGTGCGCGAAAGGGGATTGCCCATGTCATCCTTCAGGTCTCTGCCCTTCGGATTCTTGAGCGGCAGGTACTTGGTGACGACCGTGTTCCACTTGGTAATGTCGATGCCCATGTCCGGCGGAATGAAAGCCAGATCGGGGTCCTGGCCGATGGCCGGGATGACCGTGTCGCACTCGATGACAAACTCGCTCCCCTCGACAGGCTGGGGACGGCGACGGCCGGAAGCGTCCGGCTCGCCGAGCTCCATGCGCACGCACTCGACGCCGGTGACCTTGTTTTTGCCATCGACCACGATCCTGGTGGGCAGGACCAGGAACTCGAACCTGACGCCTTCTTCATCGGCGCCGTCGACTTCCCACTCATCGGCGGGCATTTCCTTGCGGGTACGACGGTAGAGGAGGACTGATTCCTCGGCCCCTTCGCGCAGGGCGACGCGGACACAGTCGATGGCGGTGTTGCCGCCGCCGACCACAACCACCTTTTTGCCCATGCCGGTCGGCTTCCCCATGTAGGCTTCGCGGAGGAAATCGATTCCGCCGGGGAGAAAGCCCTTGTAGCCCTTGTCTTCGCCTTCGACCCCCATCGGCTTGGAGCGGTGGGCGCCCGGAGCGAGCAGGACGGCGTCGAACTTCTCCTTCAACTCGGGCAGGGTGATATCCTTGCCGACCCGGGTGTTGTATTTGATTTCAACGCCCATGCTGGCGATGATATCGATATCCCGCTGCAGGATGTGACGCGGCATGCGGTAGGCAGGAATGCCGACGGCGATCATGCCGCCGCCGAACCCTTCGGGGAGCGCCTCGTAAATGGTCACCGGGAAGCCCTCGAGTGCCAGGTAGTAGGCGGCCGCCAGACCTGCGGGACCGGCCCCGACCACGGCGATGGTCTTGTCCTTGCGCAGTTTAGGCTTCATCGGTGGAGTCTGGTTGTGCTGCCACTCGTAATCGGAGGCGGTGCGCTTAAGGACCATGATGTTGACCGAGTCGTCAACGTTCTTGCGCCGACAGGCCGTCTCGCAGGGGTGGGGGCAGACCCGCCCGCACACCGACGGAAGCGGCATGCTTTCGCGGATAGTCGCCAGCGATTCGTCGAAGCGGAAATCCTTGATCGACTCAATATAGGCGGGGATGTCGATATGGGCCGGACACTTGTCCTGGCAGGGAGCGGTCAGCTTGGCCTTGTAATTGGCCGGCTTCGGCTTGCGCTCGCCGCGGATGTACGACAGGTAGTCTTCCCGGTAGTGCTTGACGGTATCGACCACCGGAACCGCGCTAGTCATGCACAGGGTGCACTTGCAGTTCTGCAGCAGCGTCGCCAGCCCCTCGATGGTTTCCAGGTCCTTCTCTTCACCATGACCACCGACAATGCGAGTCAGCGTGTCCTGAAGAACCCTGGTCCCCTTCTTGCCCGGGGAGCATTTGGCGCAGCAGTAATCTTCCTGCACCCGCTTTGCGTATTCGGCGGCCATGGCCACCACGTCGACGGAAGAGTCGTTGACGATTACACCGTCCCACCCCATGAACGCGGCCATCGGGCTGTTACCATCAAAGGTAACCGGGAGCTTCAGAAGGGCGCCCTCGGCTTCGGTGCTGCCACCCTGACGGTTATCAACGATTTTTCTTCCCCAGCTGGAAAAAACGACTTGAGACAAGATTGACCTCCTCTGAGACCCATTCTTTCCTTACGTACAAACGAACGGAAATCCCTAAAAATCGGAAAAAACCGCTCCTAATGGGCAGTTATCTCTCTTCATTTTGTATACAGTATGCAGTTAAATAACACAAATGGAAACGCTAAATCAAGAAGAAATTTACGTATTTCACCCCTCTGCCAAAAGGTGGCGAGAAGGGCTTTGATAACAAAGACGGTCCTGGGGGGTGATTAATGACGCGTGGGGTTTTAGCGAAGTTCTGGAAAAAAACTGATGATGCGCCAGACGCCGGGGCCCATACCGTCCCCGGAAAAGTACTGCCACTCCAATTCGAAACGCCTGCTTTTGACTGTGGCCGAAGGAAGGATGTAATACTCTAGATGGTAGGAGGTGACCGCCATACGACCCTCCTGTGAAAAGGAAACCGTTTCCTCGCTGACATCGACAATGCGAAAATCGTTATCTCCGGCGTAGCGGGAAAGAAAGGCCTTGGCCGGCTCAGGGTCCATGAAACCGGCCACCCCGTTAAAATCGTGCCAGCGAAGCATCACCACGAAAGAGTGTCCGGGATCAGTATACAGATCCTTGACCGGAATCACCTTGGAACACGCCGACAACGATCCCACCCAAAACAGCACGAAGAGAATAATGATGGCTCTGGTTTTCATAGCGGTCCCCATTTTTTGGTTTGCGACTTGCCAGCAGGCAAAGCTGCGCTAGAATTATCCATCAAGAAGACCCACGGCCGGAGTTCGAGGCATGAAACAGGTTGAAATATACACAAAAAACTACTGTCCCTATTGCTGGCGGGCAAAGGAGTTGCTGCGCATCAAAGGCATCCCTTTCACCGAGTATGACATTACCGAAAACCCCGCTAAAGAGATGGAAATGCGCCGACGCTCCGGACATAAAACCGTGCCGGAGATTTTTATCCTCGACGGCCGCCTCGCCTCAAGCCGGGGTGCTGCGGATAATCTCCATTAATTCAAGGGCCAGTTCGACCTTGCCGAAGGGGGGCATGATATAGTACCCTCCGGCGCGCCCACGGCCGGCAGCCACCAGTTCGCCGGCGATGGCCATCCCCTCGCGAACCCCCTCATCCCCCTTTTTCCCCCTCATTCTCAGTCGCACCTCTTCCGGCAGAGTGATGCCCGGGACTTCGTTATGCAGAAATTCGGCGTTTCGCTCACTGACCAGCGGTAGAATGCCGACCAGAATCGGAATGCCCAGATCGGCCGTCCTGTCGAGCATCTCTTGCAGCACTGCCGCCGAGTACACCGGCTGGGTCAGGGCATACCGGGCTCCTGCCTGCACCTTTTTCTCCAGGCGCCTGAGCTGGCCGTCCATCTTGGGCAGATTGGGATTGAAGGCGGCTCCCAGACGGAACCGGCAGCGACCGTCAAGATCTGCGCCGAGGAGGTTCTTTCCTTCGTTAAGGCTGGCAAGGAGCTGCAGCAGTCCGATCGAGTTGAGATCGAAAACGCTGGTCGCCCCCGACTCGCCGCCGACCGCAACCGGGTCTCCGGTGACCGCCAGCACCGAGCGGATACCGAGCAGGTGGGCCCCCATCAGGTCGGAATGGAGCCCGATCAGGTTCCGGTCCCGGCAGGTGACGTGCACGATGACCTCGGTACCGGTCTGGTCCTGAATCCTTTTCGCCAGGGCGATATTGCCGAGGCGAATGCGGGCCAGGGGATTTTCGGCCAGGGTGATGGCATCGACCCCGGCTTCGGTAAGGGTCCGGGCCCCGGCCAGCACCTTGTCGCAGTTGAGCCCCCGCGGCGGATCGAGCTCCACCGTGATTACCGGGCGCTTGCCCCAGCTATCGAGAAAGGACCCGGCGGTCTCGGCCGTGGTCTCCGGAGAAACCGAAACCCGGGGTGAAACGACCGCCGGTGAACGCACCGTCGTCTTCATTCCGCCGAGGGCATCGGCCAGGGCCTTGATGTGCTCGGGGGTCGTACCGCAGCAGCCGCCGATCAGGGCGGCCCCGGCCGCAGCCATTTCGCGCCCCATCGAGGCAAAGTATTCGGGGGTAGCCAGGTAGATGTTGCGGCCATCGACATATTGGGGAAACCCCGAATTGGCAAACGCCGACAGGGGGAGTGAGGAACAGGCCGCCATGCGGCGGACAACCTGCAGCAGTTCCCGCGGTCCCGAGCCGCAATTGGCACCGAGCACCGCGGCGCCTGCGGCGGTCAGGCGCGAAGAAGCCTCCTCGGCCGACACCCCTTCGCGGGTGCGTCCCTCCTGCAGAAAGGCCATCTGGGCCACGGCCGGAAGCCCGATATCACGGGCGATGGCCAGACCCAGCTCGAGATCTTCGAGCAACGCGAAGGTCTCGAGAAGAAAAAGATCGACACCCCCTTCGGCCAGGGCCTCCATCTGCTCGCGCAGCACCGCCTCCTTCTGGGCGTCGGAGAGTTCGGCGCTTTCCCCGCGCGGGCGGATGAGGGGACCGACCGACCCGGCGACAAAGCGATCGTCACCGGCGGCCTCTCGGGCCAGCCGGGCGCCCGCCTCGTTGATGCGCCGCACCTCGTTCTCGAGACCGACGGCGGCAAAACGCAGGGCGTTGGCGCCAAAGGTGTTGGTTTCGATCAACTCGGAGCCGGCGGCCAGGTAATCGAGGTGGATTTGCCGAACCTGGTCGGGGCCGGACAGGTTGAGGTATTCGAAATTGGTGTCAAGCTGAATGCCGCGGCTGTACAGCAGGGTCCCCATGGCGCCGTCGCCGATCAGGACCCCCTCGGCGAGACGTTCAAGAAACCGCCGGCTTCGATTTGCAGTATTGGACATAGGCTCTTCGCTCAGATCGTTGGTTGTTTTAGACGCATTCCCTGACAATCGCCGTATAAAAGAGATGCCCGTCCGATTCGGCCACCGAAAGGGAGAGCTCAAGGGTCACCAGCTCACCGTCGCGCTGCCGGCCGCTGATGCGATGCAGCGCACTGACCAG
>CALZIC010000066.1 GCA_945787285.1 uncultured Desulfuromonadales bacterium | reverse complement strand
ACGCTGTTGGTGGTACCGAGGTCGATACCGATGGTGTAGCGCGGTTTATTGCGTCCTGACATTGAATTCTACTTTCCACTGCTTGCCGCTGGCTTCGTGGCGCATCCAGAGTTCCAGGGTGCCGAGTTCGGTAATCACCGAATGGAGGGTAACGGGGAGGAATTCACCGGCGGCCTCCTCGGTGGGGGGGAGGGTGATCTCGAGCTGGGTGGTCTCTTCGAGTTCGCTTTCATCCTCGATGATCTCTCCGACCGTATCGCCGGCGCGGATGCTCGAACTGAAAAACCGAAAATCGACCGGCTCGCCGGTGACCAGGCCGAACTCCTGGTCTTCAAGGGCGACCTCGCTCCCTTCCTCCATCCCCTGGGGGACGACGCAGACCGCCTTGATCGGCGGCACCATGCCCGGGATCGCCGGCATCGACGATTCGAGACCGATGTAGTAGGAACGGGCGCTCCCGGCCTTGATGCGGATGCCTTCGCCTGAAACCAGGGTGCGGGCGTAGCTGGCGGCGCCCTTGGCGACAGCGAGATCGAAGTGGGTGCCGGCCAGCTCCTTGACCGGCGATCCTTCGTTCCAGGTGCTGAGCAGGTCGAGCACCCGCCGGCGCAGCGGGTCGGCCTTGAACACCCCGCCGTTGAAGAGGACGGCACTGGGGCGGACAAAGCGTACGCCCTGGTTTTCGCCGACACGCTCGCCGACCATCGCCTGAAGGTTTTCGTTGGAGTGGATGTTCTGCCAGCTGCGGCAGAGGAACTGGGCCAGGTGTTTGCTCAGTGCCGGGTCCGCGGCGTAATCGAGGCCGAACTCCCTCAGACCGGTCTGTCGCTTGCGGGCCGGCTGCTGGTCAATGCCGCTGTCGGGGAAGAAGCCTTCGAGCACGACCCGGTCGACCACCGCGCGGGTGAGGTTGGTCGATACGGTGCGGGAGAAGAGTCCTGCGCCGCGGTTGGGCAGGGAGATCGGGTAGCTCTCCAGCGAGGGGTCGGCGAGGAGCTTCTCCTTGCCGAGGCGGCAGGAATGGACCAGGGAGAGAAACTGCAGGTTGTCGACTTTCTTGCCCTGTCCCTCGAGCTCAACCTTGAGGGTGTAGGCCAGCGCCAGATCCATGTTGTCGCCGCCGAGCAGGATATGGTCGCCGACGCTGATGCGCTCCAGGTGCAGCTCCCCCTGCTTCTGGGAGACGGCCACCAGGCTGAAGTCGGCGGTGCCTCCGCCGACGTCGCAGATCAGCACCACGTCGCCCGGGGTGACCTGCTCGCGCCACCGGTCCCCGGCCGCGGCGATCCAGTGGTAGAAGGCCGCCTGCTGCTCTTCGAGCAGGGTAACCTCGCTCCAGCCCGCGGCTTCGGCGGCGGTGTGGGTGTGGATGCGGGCCACCTCGTCAAAGGAGGCGGGTACGGTCAAAACGATTTCGCACTCTTCGACCGAGGCGGAGACGCCCCTGGCCGACAGGTGCTGCATGAAGCCGTGGCGCAGGTGTTCGAGGTAGCGTCTGGATGCCTCGAAGGGGGAGACCAGCCGATCGCCGATCTCCGACTTCCAGGGGAGGATCGGCTGCTCCGGGTCGATATGGGGATTGCACAGCCAGGATTTGGCCGAGGTGACCAGCCGTTCCGGAACCAGGGACCCCTGGGCGCGGGCAAACTCGCCGACGACGCCGGAGAAGAGGTCGGTGTCCCCCCAGGGCAGGCGTGCGCTGGCGCTGTCGACCTCCTGGGCGATGGGAAGATAGAGGGCCGAAGGAAGGGTGTCCTTCTCCCCGCAGGACTTGAAGGACAGGAGCTGGGTCACCGGTAAGACTTCGACCGGGCTCTCAGCTTCGGTGCTGCAGAAGGCCACGGCTGAATTCGATGTGCCGAGGTCGATGCCGAGCGCATACTTTTTCATGCCGACGAACTCCTTTGTTTAATCGATTTCGACTTCGGCCGGGGCGATGACTTCCCTGGTCGTGTCGGTCAACTGGGGCAGGGTGATGCGGGTCGTTTTCCAGCCGCGATGCAGTACCGTGCCGTTGAACGGGGGATGTTCGGGCACCTTGCCGACCAGCCGGTAGGCGCGGGCGTCGAAATCGGCCGCCAGACTTAAGGACTCCCCCTCTTCGCCGGGGTGCACCACCTTGATGTCGAAGAGATCTTTCAGCACCTCCTGGCAGCCCTGGTGAACGATGCGGGCGGCCGCGCCGATATCTTCGTTGGAGTGGGGAGTGATATCGTCCATGGCAAAGTCGACCAGGCGCCCTTTTTCCTGCAGCCGGGCGAGAAACTGAACGATCTGCGCCTCGGCCAGTGCGGCCGGAGAAGGTTTGGGCGCCTCTTCGGCCGGTTTAGTGGCGGCCGCAACCGGTTTCTGCGCTGCAGGCTTGCGGCGCACAAGGCCGATCAACTGGCAGAGAACCGCAAGGGCCAGGAGAATAACAATCGTCAAGGGCAACTGGGCGCCGATTTCCGCTGGAAGATTAAGCTGGGTGCTGAAGAAGGTCTGGGCGCAGACAATGGCCAGGGCGGCCAGGGTGAATATCAGGCTCATGGTCTCTCTCCTGGTGAGTGTCCCGTGTGGTTGGTCGTGTCAAAGAATTCTGAGACATTTTGGGTGCTGCCAGGGCGTCGCCAACGCAGTCCTAGCCGTGTGCTAAGTCAAGTTGGTGCAACGCAGGCAGCGCCGAAAAGGGCCAGAATTGGAAGTCAGGATTAGCCGCACGCGGCACTGATTTAAAAAAAGCAATAAAATACCCCAAACGACCATTCAAGTCCAGTGGGTTGTCTCCCCTGGAGAGGGGGCGCAATCGCCTGGAACCGGAAGTGTTGCCTGGGGCTTGATGAATCACAGGGCCATTCGGCGCAACGGTCTACTTGATGGAGTAGGCCGTTGCCACCTGGTGGGAAACTTCCACGATGCCGTCGTCGTCGGTGACCGAAAAGGAGAAGCGTTCGGTGGTCAGCGGTTTGAGCAGCAGACCTTCGGAGAAGGAGCGGGTCCAGCGAACACGGCCGTCCTTATCCTTGGCGGTCAGCTTGAGGATCAGTTTGGCGATGCGATGGTCGCTGCCGTTATAGGCCTTGCCGATAAACACCCCTTTTTTCAAATGCCCGTTGACGCTGATCTGGGCCACGGCATCAGCCGGAAGCTCCACTTCCATGTGGCGGACGATCGGCTAATGTCGATTGTACAGGGAGTGAATGAAAAAGACGATCACCATGCCGCTGACCATAATCGACAAAGAAACGATAAGAGTTTTCTGCATGTTCGCCCCGTTCTATGTTGGTGAGAATACAATTAATCCAGGAAGGCTTAAATTACCTTAAGTCTCATTGCAAGTCCAGTCTCATATTGACGGGACAGAAAATGGCGGCCCGTCAGAATGATGTGCACCTCAGCAGGCTTTTTAATAGTTACCCAAAGAGTCTTCTGAACAGACCTTTGTTCCGCTGGTTGCGTTTTTTTTCAATCATTCGCAGCCCGCGTCGGGCTGCAGAGGTTTGCGCATCGAGTTTAAGAGCCTGGGTGAATTCGACCTCGGCCTGGATATCCCTGCCTGCATCGAGGAGCACATATCCTTTGTAAGCGTGACCGTGGGGTGTCCTGGCCAAGGCAAGGGACCTGTTGAGCATATGGCGGGCTTTCTCCCGTAATGGTCGGCTGTCGGCTTCGACGGCATTGCGATAACTGGCCCAGGCAAGGTGTGCCATCCAGCTGCCGTTAAAAGGTTCGAGGTTGCAGGCCTGCTGAAGGGCCTTTTCAGCGTTGACCCAATCCTGGCGGCCGATATAGAACTCTCCTGACCGGGCCTGAACCTGCGCCTCGATTTTTTCCATGCTTTTGGGGGAGCTTCCCTGCGGGGCGGCCTTGAAGATGTCATCGTAGCGCTCCCGCTTGATGAAATCGCAAAGGTTGTTGTAGGCGGTGGCGACCCGGTCGAGGATTTCATTCACGCGCACAGCGGTTTCACCCGAGAGTTGAATGAGGGTTTCCGGACCGTATTTGCGGGTGATTTGAAAATAGCGTTCTCTGAGAGAACCCGCGCTGAAGTTCTCGGGCGAAAGACCGAAAACCTGGTAATGGTTTTTTTCCTTAAGGCCTGTCCAGACACCGTCAATCTCTGCCTGGTCCGGAAGAGTATGACTTTCCGGCCCTGTATGGCTGGGCGTTTCGGCTGGTATCTCAGTCTCATCTTGTATCTGGTCGATAAGCTCTGAAAAGCTTTCCAGGGGCTGGCCTTCTTGCGAGAGGGTGGTTTGTTCGTCAACGGCATTAAAAAGGGTGCGCAGGGGGTAGTTTTCAGGAGGATCGCACTGACAGGGTGATTCTCTCAAGCGAATCATCCGTAGTGCGACCAGGGTCAGGATGAGTGGGCCCAGGTTTTTGTCGCCGTTCGTCGATTCGGCCAGGGTTGACGATCCGTCGATCCGGCCGAGAAACTCTATTTCCTGTTTGTTGAGGTTCAGGAAATTGATAAACTTGAAAAAATCTTTTGTGGTCCCTGCGTATTTGTAACTGTAGCCTTCCAGCTGTCTCCGATGTTGTGGAAGGTCTATGTGCCTGTGATATCCCTTGTAGAAAATGTCTTGAAGGTTGACGGCCATCGGCTCCACTCCGCCAGGGCAGGGGAAGGGGGTTTCGGTGACTGACACCGGGGGGTGGCCAAACGAGGCGACAAGTTCTTCGGTAAGATAGACCAGTTTTTCCTGAAGCAGTTCAGGATAATCGAGGCAGCCCATTTTAATCAGGGCTTCGTCCCGCAAATTCCCAGGTCCGGAGAAGTAACTGTTTTCATTTAATGAAATAACATTGCGGTGCCGTAGAAACCGGCCGAAGTCGCGATGAAAAAAACCGGGTGAAAGATGGACGGGAACCCCCTCAAAAAAGACCAGGTTTTTTGTCGCGCCCATGCTGTTGAGCTGGTAGGTTCCTGAAAAGCGGGAGTGCAAGGCTCTTGCGAGATGGCGACTGACCGGCATGGGCAGGGTGGTTGCTTGCGGAAGTTCTGCGCGAATGACTTTGCTGAGGTCCTTTGTCCGGACCGGTTTCATAAGAAAATGTGAAACCCCTTCCTTTTTGGCTTTATCCAGTTCATTCTTTTTCAGGTCCCTGCCGGCTAGGGCAATCACTGGCAGTCTGCTCGTAACCGGCACAAGTCGCAGCTTTTTGATGAATTCGAGGTACTCCTGACCGGGTGATCGCATGTCCAGCAACACCAGATCGTATGGTGTGGCAGAAATCGATTCGAGAGCCTCCGCACAGCCGGAAACGCGTTTCGATGCCAGGCCGGAGTTTCGCAACAGGTTTTTCAGGGCCGCCGCCGCTTCTTCGTTACTTTCGATGATCAGAATGTTTGATGGCATGGGAATTCTCTAGTCGATAACATTTATATGGTGAACAACAACGAAGAAAGACGTGAACGGCTAAGCATCAAGGTGTCACTCTTTGCCGCTCGGTGAGATTATCCTTTTTTAAGAGGCATTTCAAATAATGATTTGGTCTGTGCCTTTCCCCCTCGGTCACCGAAACCAGCTTTCCACCCCTGAATGTGAGGATTTTTAGAAATTTGCCGGGGCCCAGATCGTAGGTCCACCGTTCGACTTTTTTCTCGATAAACGTGCGGGATCTGCCATAGGAAGAATAGTTGCCGGGCCTGTGAATGGACGAATCGTATGAAACGATCTCCCTGAATGCAGGTTCTCCATACTTGGTGAGGATTTCCACCTTGGTGTCCCCCCTCGAAACCAGAAAAAAAGTGGGGGTGCTGTTTCCAGAGTGAACACGGTCTCCAGTATCGATACGGACCAGCGTATCCCCTTTGAAGGTCAGAATTCGCCAGAAACTGCCGGGGCCCTGGTTGTAGGTCCATTGCTCGATGATTCGGGTGGTTGACGTTGACATTCTGGAGCGCCAGGGGCTATAGGGCCTTTTGAAGGTTTGCGTTTCTATCCCAAGCTCCTCACTGAAAAAGGGTTCCCCGCATTTCAGATAGACCTCGGCCTTGGTGTCCCCGGTCGAAACCAGCTTGCTGCCGCAGCGCATGGCATACCCGGGGAGTGCTGACCCCAGAAGGGTCAGCAGGGCGATCGGTACGAGCAGCTTCAGCTTTCTCATCGTGACAATTCCTTTGCTTGGTCTCTTTTTATCAAAATCATACCACATGGAGTCTGCATGCTTCAGGAGGCACCATTTGCCGGTGGAGCTTAACTTTCTGGTTTGGAAAAAATATGGAATTTATTGCTTGACCTGCTTGAGTCGTTTTGATATAAATCCGCTCCGCAACCTAAGGGGCTATAGCTCAGCTGGGAGAGCGCTTGAATGGCATTCAAGAGGTCGGCGGTTCGATCCCGCCTAGCTCCACCAAAAAAATCTAAGGAATTAACCTCAGGCAGGTTTTCCGTCTTATTGCCCTGCTCTTGACCTTTTGCCTTGATGAATTAGGCCTTGCGCTAACAGGGCAAAGGATTGTAATAATTGAGAATGAATCAGGGAGAGGCTATATGAACTGGATATCGGGAATCCTGCGAATCAGCGTCAGCCTGGCGGTGGTCTGGGTGATTTTCATCGGTGCGCTCCTCTGGACAGCCCAGGAAAATATCGAACCGCTATTTTTCCTCAAGGTGGGCATGATTCCGGCCGTAGTCATTGTCCTGCTCGGTGTACTCGTCTCCTGGGTGCTTCGGGGATTCACGAAGAGATAGACGATATCCTGGATCTGTGAGTTTGAGGCGGGAAAAGAGAGTAAGTGCTTGGCCTGAATAAAGTGTTTGAAAAAATCTAAGGCGCACCCATAGGTTCGTCGGTGGTTTTTTGAACGCTTAGGCAGGTCAATGACTTGCGCTATTGCCCGGTCATAACTCACGGATTCAGGGATATATCATAATTCCGAAATGGCAAAGCCAGAGCAATCTGGTGACGCAAAGCTACGGGTCCACAGGGTGGATGGCCGGGTTGTCGAAGAGGGAGGAGATTCCTCCGCGGCGTCTCAACGCCTGCCTTCGACTCTGGCAGGCGTTTTTTATTTGCATCCGAAGAAGTTTTGAGGTGCATGAATCGAAAGGGAGGCTGGCATGGTCAGGCGGATAGTGGTGGTGAACCACTCGGCGGTAATGAGGAAGATCGTACGGACCAAGATCGAGGCGAATATCAATGATGCTTTGGTTTTTGAAGCCCGAAATGGCAGCGAGGTTCTCGATCTGGTGCGTAGCGATGGGGCTCACCTGGTTCTTTACGGGACTGAAAACCCGGGGGAGTCAGCTTCTCGTGTCATGAAGAGCGTTCACGAACTTTCGCCTGGCAAGCCGGTCCCTTTCTTGCTGCTTGCAACCGGGGAGGAAGAGGAGGAGGTCAAGGAAGCGATTCAGGCGGGCGCGGCAGGTTGCCTGGTGATTCCCTGCTCTGCGCAGGATCTCGCCGAAACGATCGATCGCGTTTGCAACCCGGTTGCTCTGCGCCGGGCCAAACGATACAGCGTTGCCGATACAACCGTTCAGGTTTTTCAGAAATCGGCCCGATTCGAGGCTGAACTTGTCAATGTCAGCCTGGGGGGATGCCTCTGCCAGTTCGAGGTCGGATCCGGCTACCTGTGGAGCGAACCGGCCATGTTGTCGATCTCTTTCAATGCCGGAGGTGAGAATGTCGAAGTGGAAGGTCTGCACGGCTATCCCGTGCTACTGAATGTTATCGAAAGTAATCCGGACTTTACGCCGAGGCGAATCCGCATTGCTTACTCCTTCCTTAATCCGTCGGACTCCGCCCAGCAGGGTCTGAACCACGTCTTTTCCCTGGTTGATGCCGAATAGTCATGGACCGGTTTGGATGACGCGGGGCGGCAGGGGGGGGGAAGAAAAACCCGAACCAAATGCAGAGAATTTCAAATTCGTTCTTGAACTTTTCAGAATCATCTGGTATTAACTCACGCCAGATAACGAAACAGTCATCACTGATCGTTGTCTGATTTGCCGAAGTGGTGGAATTGGTAGACACGCTAGGTTCAGGGTCTAGTGTCCGTAGGGACGTGGGAGTTCGAGTCTCCCCTTCGGCACCAAACAAACAGAAACGCCCGGTTGAGAAATCAGCCGGGCTTTTTGTTTATTCATGTTCGGGAGACTCGAAGCGGAGCGAGCGCTGACTTGATGTCAGAGTAGCCGACAGTGAGCGCAGGGGGCGAGTCTACCTCTTTGGTACCAAACAGATTGATGTGCCCGGCTGAGAAATCAGCCGGGTATTTTGTTTTTTAAAACAGTCTTCTTTTTCACCTGGATCCGTGGGGTTGGGGTGAAAAAAGAGTGTAAGTGCTTGGCCTGAATAAGCGTTTCAAAAAATCTTAGGCGAACCCATAGGTTCGTCGCTGATTTTTTGATCGCTTAGGCAGGTCAATGACTTGCGCTATTGCTCGGTCAGATCTCACGGATCCAGGTTTCAGACAGGGTTTGGTATTGACGGACCTTACAAAAAAATCGATTTTTTCGAAACTTTTTTACCTCTGGCCATGCTTCCTCAGCGTGGTTCAACAAAAAACAGTGATCTATATTTAAATTCCCAATAAAAACAGAGGCTTGCCTGTTAATGTTGGAGTTTTGTTAAATTTTAGTTTCACTAAAAATATCATTTTTAAACTCACGGTATGGTCTGTAAAACAAAAATGCTTGTAACATGCTGTTATATAAAAGGAAAGTGGAGGATTTGTGTTGCAATGTGTCGAGGGGCGGACCTATACTTCAACCATCTTTCAACCACTTAACTTCCTTCTTATATCGAACAGCGAACACAAGGAGCAGGCCATGCAGTGTCCCGTATGCAAAACAAGAAATTTCGCCGAAATGAATGCCGAAGTCGACGGATTTTCCGCCGACCTGAATACCTGTGACCAGTGCGGCGCTGCCTGGACCCACAGCTACAAGCAGAACAAGCCCGTTCTGATCAATTTCGGTTCCAGCCGCGGTACCACCATCATCTGAGCCGATTTCGCAGTAGGTTCATGTTAAGCCAGAGAACCTCCTCGTACTGAAGGCGCGTGCCTCTCAGTTGCGCAGAACCATAAACGCCGGGGCGTATCGATTTGCTTCGATACGCCCCGGCGTTTTTTTTTATCCAGGTAAAAAAATTTAATTTAAGCCTTAACTTTGTGGGGATTTGGGTCGATAGGCATCGGTAGGCTATTTTTCAAACCATATACAGGGGGGATTCATGAACGACCTTGTTAAACTGCTTGCTGCTCTGGTTGCGGTTGTCCTGATGGCTCTGGGGGCTTACTTCTGGACCCAGTCGGGCGGTGATCAGACAAAAAAGTATTCCCATCCCGTTTCCCGCAAGGGAGCAAACTGGTAAATTCAATCGACCCGAACCGGCCGACTGCCTCATGCCCGGCGTTCGTCGATTCACTCCAGACCTGCAGGGGGCTTCTTGAGCCCCCCGTACCGTTCCTGTGTCTCTGCCGGAAAAGGGCGGGATTAAATCTCCTCTATTTCCAGCACCTTTCTTGCGGTACTCACTGCACTGTGAATATCTTCCAGAACAAATTCTGTCCCGATTTTTTCATAGAGTCCCGATCGCTTGAGGGTCTCTAGCGGCTGGGCATGGACACCAGATAGAATGAGCCGGGTGCCGTCATGGCGGGATTTATCCAGCACATCCTCAAGCGCCCGCAGCGCGGTGGCGTCGATGGTGAGGATATGCCTCAGGCGCAGGATCAGCACCACCGGCGGCTTCTCTACAATGCTCAGGGTGTCCTTGAACTGGTTGGCGGCGCCGAAGAAGAAGGGGCCGTAGACTTCGAAGATTTCAACCCCGTCGGGAATCTGCTGCGGATCGATGTCCGCATGGTCTTCGGTCCCGAAGTCCTCGTCGATCTCCTTCTTGATGTACTTCACTTCCGCCGCATTGGCCATGCGGTTCATAAACAGCAGGGCCGACAGCACTACGCCGGTTTCGATCGCCACGGTCAGATCGACAAAGACCGTCAGGACAAAGGTGGTCAGCATGACCAGAATATCGGCGCGGGGCGAGCGCAGCAGTTTGACGAAGTGCTTCCACTCGCTCATGTGGTAGGCCACCACCAGCAGCACCGCTGCGAGACAGGCCATCGGTATCAGGGTGGCCCAGCGTGCGAAGCAGACCAGGATCAGCAGCAGCGTGATAGCGTGGACGATTCCCGCCACCGGGGTGCGGCCGCCGTTTTTCACGTTGGTGGCGGTGCGGGCGATGGCGCCGGTGGCCGGAATGCCGCCGAACAGGGGGGTGACCAGGTTGGCCACACCCTGGGCCACCAGTTCCATGTTGGAGCGGTGGCGGGTTCCGGTCATGCCGTCGGCGACCACCGCCGAGAGGAGGGATTCGATGGCGCCGAGCAGGGCGATGGTCAGGGCGGGGGAGATCAGCTCCGGAATCATGGCCAGGTCGATTTCCGGCAATTTCGGGGCCGGCAGCAGGCTGGGAACGCTGCCGAACTCGGAGCCGATGGTAGCCACCGGCAGCTCCAGAATCTGCACCAGCGCAGTTGCGGCGAAGATGGCGATGATCGAACCGGGGATTTTTCGGGTGATCTTTGGCCACACCAGGATGATGGCCAGCGACAGGCCGCCGACCAGCAGGGCGTGGGGACTGAAACCGCTGAGATGGGCGGCGCAGTCGCCGATCTTGCCGATAAAGTCGGGGGACGGGTCGGTAATGGGGAGTCCGAGCAGGTCCTTAAGCTGGGTGGTGCCGATGATCAGGGCGATGCCGCTGGTAAAGCCGACGGTCATCGGGTAGGGGATGAATTTGATCACCCCCCCGAGCCGCGCCAGGCCCATCAGCACCAGCATCGCCCCGGCCATCATGGTGGCCACCGCGAGCCCCCCGTAGCCATGCTGGTGGACGATGCCGAACACCACCACGATAAAGGCCCCGGTGGGGCCGCCGATCTGTACCCGGCTGCCGCTTAGGGCGCTGATCAGAAAGCCTGCGACGATGGCGGTAAACAGCCCCTGCTCCGGCTTGACGCCGGAGGCGATGGCAAAGGCGATGGCCAGGGGCAGTGCGACAATGCCGACGATGACCCCGGACATCAGGTCGCGGCTCAGGTCGCTGCGGGAGTAGCCCTGTTGAAGACAGGAAACGAGCTTGGGCACCAAACGAGAACTCATCAGATCAACCTCCTTAGGTTCTGATAGATTCGTTGTCAGGTAGTTTCCATCAGGACTTTTTGGATGGAACTACCGCAGTTTTCATAGGGGAAACGAACAATTTTTCGCAAGGTCAAGGAGATCAAGGCCTTGTGCGGAGACGTACATCGTACATCGCACAAGCAAGGCCGAAGATCGACGCCGAGATTGCGAAAGAGGGTCGTTTCGGGATGAAAACCAGGTAGATATCAGGTGGTCGAGCGTCTTTACGCGAGGGACAGGAACCGCAGGGCAAAGGCGGGGCCAGGTGATAGGTACCTTAACGGACATAGATTTCATGGACGTAAGGCGGGGGAGGCGGCCAGGGACCGTCCCCCCGTCATGGCGGCCTTCACTCTAGAAAAGACCCCGCATTTTTGCAAGGAAATTTCTCAGTGGTACTCATGAGCGGGGGGTGCCGAAGGTTTGGCGGAGGGGGGCTTAGCCTCGAAACTTTGAAGCCGGGGCGGGAAAAAAGTGCAAGAGCTTGGGCAGAATAGGTTAGCTGCCGGCTTTTTTGAAAATGTACAGCAGGTTCGGTTCGCTGCAGATATACAGGGTTGCCTGATCATCGATTGTGACGCCCTCGGCCTGGGGTACGTCCGCGGAAAGCCCCGCTGATCCCTTTTTGAGGTGCAGTCGACTGATTTCCTCTCCTAGCGAATCGAATTCAACGACGGTTTTCGATTCGTCGCTGAGCAAAAGCATGTGGTTTCTTGACACATCGATATGAACGCCAGAAAGGTCACGCAACCCCTTGATCTCGTTTTGAATGTCCCAGGAGACCTTGGTGGCTTCGGCTTCTTCGCTACCGGCGATTGAGAAGCGGTACAGCCTTCGCGGCCCCTTTTCCCTGATGCTGACAAACTCGCCGCGAATGGGGTCAAAGCTCAGCCCTTCAAGGCCCTTGTTCCCTGTTTTTTCCGGTTCAATCAGAATCGTTTTGGCGGATGCGTAGTCGATGCTGGTGGCTTGGCCGGGAATATCGACAATGGCTACAGTGCCTCGGCGCTCTTCGGCCACGGCAAACCGGGTACCGCCGAGGTGAGCGATGCCTTCGGTATCTTCGAAGCCGACCAGGTCGACTGCTCGAATGATCACCCCGGTTCTCGAGAGCTCCAGGATACGGGTAGGGCCATTAAGGACCATAAACAGCGAGCCGGTTTCATGGTTGAAGGTCAAGCCGGAGGCATTGGTGACCTGGGGTTCGAGAAGCACAGGCGGAGCGCTGAGCTGATAAGCGTTGAGTCGTAGCGCGTTTTGGGGGTGCGAAGGGACCTGTTTGCACCCAGACGACACCAGGCACGCCAAGCTGAGCAAGGCGACGACCATGCCAAGACGCGCGTCTTTGATAATCGCTGGTATAAAAGTGGAGGCGTTGACTTTCATTTTTTCTGGCCTTTCGGTTCCTCCACCAGTGGGGAACAGGATGTTGCGCCATTTAGAATAAATGATATCACTTTGATTTCAGAAATGAGTGGGGCAGTGTTTGGCTGCCCCCCCCTATTAAATGGTTTTTCGATTCCTGGAATTCATTGTAGGCCAGGAGAAATGTGATATAGTTCTGAATTATCAATGTGTTAAGGAAGGCTGTGGCCGATGAGCGAAACATCCGTTGAAGAACTTCCCGTTTCCGAAGAAAAACCGTCATCCCCCTCAGGCCGCCGCTGGCTGAAATGGCTGGCAGGTCTGCTGGTCCTTCTGGCACTGACCATTGCCCTGTTCCCCTTCGCTCTGGAATGGGGGCTGGAGATGGCCCTGGAGAAGGCCGGAGCGGGGAATGTCGAGGTTGACGATGTCGATTTCAACCCGTTTACCGGAGAGTTGGTGGTGAAGGGGTTGAGCACCGAGGGGGGGCAAGGGGAAGAGCTCGGCCTGGACCGGGCCGCACTCGAGGTTGACTGGCGGTCCCTGATGAAAAAACGTCTTCAGGTGCGCACGTTGGCCTTGCAGGGGGCTGTCATCGACCTGAAACAGACCGGTGACGGGGCCTGGCAGGTGGGGCGCCTTGTTTTCGGTGGCCCGCAGCCGGAGGCTCCCGTCGAGCCTGCGGCTGATGACCAAGATGGCGAGCCCTGGGGGCTGGGTATTTCTGAAATCGCTCTCGACGAAGTCCTGATCCGCTATGCCGACCCGCAGGTCAAGAATCAATTCCGTTTCGAGCGACTGCACATCAGCAAGGTATTTACCTGGACCCCCGACGACGACACCCCATTCGACGTCGTCCTGCATCTGACCCATGGGCAGGTGGTTTTAAAGGGAGAAACCAGGCCCTTCGCAGAGCACAAAGACGTCCGTGTCGATATTGACATCACCGATCTCGAATTGTCCTGGCTGGCCCCGATTCTGGCGAAGCAGGGTGTCAGCAACTTTGCCGGCGCGCTTTCGGTCCAATCCCAGATCAAAGCCGTTGTCCGGCCCGATGGGCTGGATCTTGAATCAAAAGGGCATATCGAACTGAACGGGCTCAAAGCCGTCCATCCCCAGGCTGATTTGGCGCGGGCCGGTCTGGTCTGGGACGGCGCGAGCCATCTGCAGCTCGCAGGGGAGGGGAGTGCCCCGGATCTCACCGTGCGGGGTAAACTGACCGGCACAGAGCTCGACCTGAAGCTCTCGGCCATGCCCCTGCACATTCGTCAGCAGTCCCTGGAGTGCGACGTCGATGTCCGTTTCGCCGGGGAGGGGGCGCTTTCCGTGGGAGCCGATCTCGCCCTCGCCGGTCTGCAGGTCGACGATCTCGAAAAGAAGAAGACCGCTCTGGAGCTTGGCAGCCTGAACCTGAAAGGGGTGCGTTACACCGGGCCCGAGCAGATCGAGGCGGAACGTTTGCAGCTCGGCGATGTCCGCCTGCTCGAGCGTCTGGTCGAGCCTGCCGGTAATAAGGCTTCAGAGTTTTCCGTGGTCCTCGGCAGCCTGATCGTCGAGGCGGCCAAGTATACTGGAAAAGAGCTCGATATTGCCCTGGTCAACCTGGAAAAAGCCGATCTGCGGGTGGCCCGCGATGCCAAAGGAGAGCTGGACCTGATGGGGTGGGTCCCTAAGAGTGCGGAGGGAGAAGGCGCGTCCTCCGAAGGGGAAAAAGTCGCAGATAAACCGGGTCTTGCCGTACGTCTTGCCAAGCTCAAGGTTGGTGGGGAGAGCCGCTTGGTCTTTCATGACCACAGCGTATCGCCCTCATTTGAACAGACCCTCCTGCCGATCGATATCGGTGTCGAGAAAATCGATACCACAAGGACGGATAATTTTTCACCTGTTGCCCTGCATCTCGGCATCGGGCGCTACGGGACTCTTGATGTTAACGGCAAGGTGGCCGCGTTTGCCGATCGTCCGACCATGGAACTGCAGGGCAAACTCGAAGGAGTCGATCTCCCCGGTCTCAACGCCTATGTCTCTGATCGCCTCGGGTATATCTTCAAACAGGGCCATTTGGGTACCGATGTGACGTGGAAGCTCGATACGGGGCGACTCGACTCGAAGATCTCGCTTCAGATCGACAGACTTCAGCTGCAGAAGGCCGGGAAAGGAACTGGACTCTTCAGCAAGGTGATGGGGATGCCGCTCGACAGCGCGCTTTCGCTCTTGCAGGATAAGGATGACAATCTGCACCTTGATCTTCCCATCACGGGCGACCTGGCCGACCCCTCGTTCAGCCTGCGCAGCGTCCTTTACCAGGCGACCAGCAAGGCGGTTCAAAAAGCGACCGTTTCCTACTTTGCCCCCCTGGGGGTGACCCTGCTCACCGGGGTGGTGCTGCCGCCCGGGACCCTGTTTGTGGCTGGCAAGATGGTCGAATGGGCCATGACCATGAAATTCGAGCCGGTGGTCTTTGAGCCCATGGCCTATGAGGCGAGTCCCGAGGCTTCGAAGTACATGGACGAGATGGCCAGTTTACTCAAGGATCGGCCTAAAAATAAGGTGATTATCTACCCAAAGGCCACCCGGCAGGATCTGGTTGCACTGCGGGGGGCTGCTGCCAAAGATGCACCTGCCGGGAAATCTGCCGGAAAAGACGAGAAAAAGCCGGCAGATGGGGCAGGGCAGGCTTTTGCGCACATCACCTCGGAAGAAGAGGTCCAGCTAGCCCGGTTGGCCGATAAAAGGGCCTATGCCGTAAAGGATCATCTCGTCGCCCAAGGGGTCGCGCCGGGACGCCTGTTGATCTGCGTTCCCCAGGTCCAGCCGGATAACGAGGAGGTGCCGACGGTTGAGGTGGGGATATAAGCACTGGACCGCATCTAATCTGTTGTTATAATGACAGACTCTATTATTCATTTATGCCGTTTATAGGATTGTGATCTAAATGCCGATGAATTTGGAAGCACCTCCAAAACGCACCTGGCCTATTTCGGCCATCCTTTTGTGTGGTGCTTTTTCATTGCTTTTTCTTCTCATCGCCGAACTTGCCCATCCCCAGCCCCCGACTTTAATAACGAAAACCAGTGAAAAAGAAAATATTCCTACGATTCTCCTGACCTCCGAAGAAAGGGGTTGGCTCTCAAACCACCCCGTCATCACTCTGGGGGGCGGACATTTCCCGCCCCTTGATTCTGGCGATGACTCAGGCCGGGCTGAGGGGATCGGCCCTGATTATGCCCGGCTGCTTGGCAGCATGCTGGGGATCGAGTTCAAATTCGTCAGCGGCGACTGGGCAAAGATCCAGCAGATGGCCAGGCAAAAACAGATCGACGGCATCCGTCTCCTCCTGAAAAACGCGGAGCGGGAGGAATATCTGCACTTCACCCGATCCTACACGACACTGAAGCACGCCATCCTGACGCAGAAATCCTCTTTGGATATCGACTCCTTGAGTGACCTGGCCCACAAGCGGGTCGGCACCATGAACGCCGTTTATGCCCATCGCTACATGCAGGAGCATTATCCGCAGATCGAACTGGTTCCGTTCTCCACCGTTGAAGAGAACCTGCAGGCTCTCGTCAGCGGCGAGGTGGACGCGGCCGTCGCCTCCCTTGCTGTCGCCGGTTCGATCATGGACCGAATGTTCATCACCAACCTCAAGGTGACCGCCCTGCCCGAGGAGTTGTCCGATGAACTGCATATGGGCATCCGCAAGGACTGGCCCGAGTTCGTGTCGATACTCGACAAGGCGATCGCTGCGATACCACGTGAGACACACCTGCAGCTAAAGAGCCGATGGATTTCCCACCAGTATCAGATCGATAGCAAACAGGTCTCCTTGACAGAGAAGGAGAAGGCGTGGCTCCGGGAAAATCAGACGGTGCGGGTGCGAACGGCTGACTGGCCACCCTACCTGATCATCAAGGACAAAGAACCGCCGCAGGGGATTGCCATTGAGTATCTCAAGTTGATCGGGGAACGTACCGGGATCAAATTCAGGTATGAAGTGACAAACCAGCCATTTGCCGAGTTTCTCGAAAGCATGAAGCGACGCCAGGGGCCCGATCTGGCAGCACTCATCGCGAAAACCCCGGAGCGCGAACAGTATCTTTCTTTCTCAGAGAACTATATCTCCTCGCCCTATGTCATCTTCTCGCGATCACAGGGGGACCTGCTCTTGGATATCACCGGCTTGACCGGGAAGACGCTCGCGGTCCCGAGAGGCTTCAAAGTGCAGGAGCTGCTGGTCAAAGATTATCCCGAAATCAATCTCGCGCTCTTCGATTCGGATGAGCA
>CALZIC010000065.1 GCA_945787285.1 uncultured Desulfuromonadales bacterium | reverse complement strand
TTTTTTGGTGCAGATAATAACTATTATCCGGCATTGAAGGCAAAAAGCGGTCAAAACAGAAAAACGCTTTTTTCGAGAAAATCCCCAAGATTTGAAAATGGAATTTTCTGAAGAAGCCTCAAGACGCCCCAGCGAGAAAAATATAAAAAGGCCATAGGGCATTCAATGGTGTTTTATGAAAAGTATTGACAATGGGCATATGCGGTTTTTTGAGAGACCTTAGTTGAATTCGATTTCGCGACCAGGTGAGCATCGCTGAGGTTCACCCAAAAAAGAGGAAGAAACCAGTGCAGGCGTTTCGGTGAAGTGATGAAACCTCACAATTGACTCAAATTTTGAGTCCGTTATGAGGTTTCATTGTATCGGACTACAAGCCCGTCACAACGAAGGTCATAATTGGTATTTGTCCCAATGACCACGTAGCTGCAAAAAATGGTCAACTTTTGACATAGCCTCGATCATTTGTATTCTACTTGATCTTCTAAATGGAATGGAGGGTCAAAGAGGAATAGAATCTGGCAATCCGCTTGCATTAAGAACTGCAAATTATATACAAATCGAAGTATCGACAAACGGAACCTCCCATCAAACATGTCAAGCCCTTGTGGCTATTACTTATCGGCGGTGTCCTGCAGGCAAGCCGCTGGTCTTATGAGTCTGAACTGGCGAGCTTGAGACAGACCGGCGAAGAACGCCTTGCTCTACACAAAGGTACCCTCAATAGCGTATTGAACCACATGGAGAACCTGCCCTATGTCATGGCGCATAACGATGCGGTGGCGAGGCTGCTCGTCCATCATAACGAACTTGGAGCAGCTTAATCGAGATCTCGAATCCTTAAATTATAGGGCCGGCACTAAATCTCTCTACGTGATGAATGCCGAGGGTGAAATCGTCGCGTCAAGTACCTGGCGCGAACCGATCAACCTGATCGGCAGCAACTATGCTTTTCGTCCCTATTTTACTGCAGCTAAAGCGGGCACCATCTACTCTCTTGATAAAAAAAGAGCGCCAGGCTATCGCCCCAATCCTCTCGCTCATACCCTCATCAGGGCTTGATCCAAATCCGCGATTATATCATCAGCGTCTTCCACGCCTACCGAAAGTCTCACCAGGTCATCAGTGATTCCCGTCTTCATCCTGACCTCTCTGGGGATATCTGCATGGGTCATGGATGCGGGATGTTCAATCAAGGTATCGACGGCGCCAAGACTAACTGCCAGAGAACATAATTCGACGCTGTTCATAAGCTTGCGTCCGGCTTCTATACCGCCTTTGATTCCAAAAGAGAGCATACCGCTAAAACCGCTCATCTGCTTCTTTGCAATTTCATATTGCGGATGACTTGACAATCCGGGATATCTGACCCACCCGATTTTTGGATGTGCTTCCAGGAAGCCGGTCACTTTCATCGCGTTACTGGCATGCTTTTCCATTCTCAGATGCAGGGTCTTCAATCCTCTGATACTCAGCCAGGCTTCATGCGGTCCCATTATCCCCCCGGTGGAACGAATGACCGGCATCAGGCTTTTAACCAGTTCTTTTGTTCCAACAACAGCGCCGCCTAGCAGATCTGCATGACCCCCTATGTACTTCGTACAACTGTGAACAACAATATCTGCACCCAATTTCAGTGGCTTCTGAAAGTAAGGAGATGCGAAAGTGTTGTCGACAACACAAAGAGCACCTGTGTCTTTGGCGATTTTACTTATCTCTTCAATATCACAAAGGGTCATGGTAGGATTCGAAGGTGTTTCTAGGAAGATGAGTTTCGTATTTCTTCTCAAGCTAGATCTCACTCTTTCCAGATCAGAAGTATCAACAAAACTCACTTCTATGCCAAATTTGGACAGGATTGAAGAGAACAATTCATAAGTACATCCATAAACAACATCTGTTGACAAAAGGTGGTCACCTTTTTCCAGCAGGGAAAGAACAACTGCTGTTATTGCAGCCATCCCAGATGAAAAGGCCTGGCCCGTTTCACCGCATTCAAGTGAAGCGATCTTTTCTATCAAAACCGCATGTGTGGGTGTGTTTGGAGGCATACGAGCATAAATAAAGCCTTCTTCTTTACCGGCAAACCGTTCTGCGCCCTGTTCAGCGTTATCAAATACAAAAGTAGATGTTTGATAGATCGGAGTAGTGTGCGCTCCATAGGCAGGATCCGGCCCTTCTCCGGCATGTACGCATTGAGTACCAATCGTTCTCTCCTTTTTCAAAACCCCACCTCCTTAACCGATTTCTCGTTGAGACTTCGCAAGAGTCGCGAGTGGCCTGATCCCCCCCTTGCGCCGTCGGCTTCGGTTCGGTCTCAACGCTCCGAGCCCGGATGAGTTTTCAATCCTCTCAATTTCTCGGTCAGCATGGGAGCCAACGCCTTGATATCTGCCACCACCAGCACGTCCGCCACCTCGCCGATGGGGGCGTCCTTGTCCGTGTTGACGGCAACGATGAACTCGGACAGCTTGATGCCGGCCAGGTGCTGAATCGCGCCGGAGATCCCGCAGGCTATGTATAGCTTTGGGGACACGACCTGGCCGGTAGTGCCGATCTGGCGGAACGCTTCGACCCATCCGGCATCGGTCACCGGACGGGTGGCACCGATTTCGGCGCCAAGCACTTCGGCAAGACGGGTGATGACCTCCATGTTTTCCTTAGTACCCACACCGCGGCCGGCGCCAACGACAATCTCCGCCTTAGCGAGATCGACGCCGATCGCCTCCGCCGGTTCGTACCCCGTAAATTCGAGGTCAGCTGTGATCCCTTCGGTTTCCAGCCTGATCACCGAAGGCGTTCCGGCCGGCTCGCCGGAGCAAACGAAGGCACCAGCCTGCAGGGTAACGACGGCGACATCCGTCTTCGGTTTCACCCTCCGGCGCAACTTGGCATTGCAGGCCGGCACCACGAATGTGCCGTCGACGAAGTCCACCACTTCTGATACCTGCGCCGTCTTCAACGCAAAGGCCACCCGCGGAGCGAGATCCCAACCGTAGGAGGAGTGAACCAAGACGATAACGTCAGGTTTCTCCTTTTCGACGACAGCCAGCAGCAGCTTTTTATGCAGTTCAGGATCGAATTCGCCGTATTTTCCCGCTTCGGCAAGATAGAGCGGGCCGTCATACTTCGGCAGGGCGTGCTCACTGCCGACAAGAAACATGGCCGTCTCAGCCCCGATTCTTTCCGCGAACGCCACCGGCTCATAGGTGGAACCGAGCAGCCTTCCTTCTCTATACTCGCCAACGAGCAAGGCTTTCATCAGTTGCTCCTTTGCAGGGCGTGGAGGCTTAACCGTGCGATGTCAAAATCTGACAGCCACAGTACAATCAGAAAACGTACCTTTCGCCCTCGATGACCGCATCTGCAAGGAGCCGTTTTGCCTGCAACAAGCCGGTGGCATCGTACCTGGTAAAGCGACGGACACCGCTCAGGATCATCATCAGGGTGTCACCCTCCTCCACGTAAAAAGCGCCCTTTCTGGCCGCCGAGGCCATATTCTCCGCAGCGGCGAAGGAAAACACCTGGACCGATGCTTTCAAAAGCTCCTTTTTCCGGTCGCTGGCCCCGGCGTAAGTCTTCTCGGCGCGCAGCACGGCGCTTTCAAGGGCGAAAATCTGGATCGCCATGTCGGCGGCGGCCAGGAGGATTTCCTGCTCGTCCTGCAGGCGGTCTCCGAACTTCTGTGCCGCGGCGCCGGCGAGAATCAGATATAGGGTCTTAAGGTTCTTCAGAAGCACCTTCTCCTTCTCAAAGGGGATGCTCTCGTCGATCTCCTCGAAACTCGGGGTCATGAGGGCCTCAAAGGCCTTCATCGCCTCGCTCTGCAACGGCAGTTCCCCCTTCATCGCCTTGCGTAGGATCATGCCGGTGATGAGCATGCGGTTGATTTCGTTGGTCCCTTCGAAAATCCGGTTGATGCGCTCATCACGGTAGAAGCGCTCGGCAGGGTATTCGCTGATGATTCCGTACCCGCCGAAGATCTGCACTACTTCATCCGAAACCTGGGCCAGAGCGTCACTGCAGAAGACCTTGGCGATCGAGCATTCGGGGGAGTACTCCTCGATCCCTCTCCGGTATTTCTCCTCGTAGTCGGCGGTCCCCATTTCGATGCTCTCCAAGGTCCTGTCCATCATGCCAGCCAGGCGATAAATGAGGGATTCGGAGGCAAAGATGGTCGCCGCCATATCGGCCACCTTTTCCTTGATGGCCCCAAAGGAGCTGATCGACTTGCCGAATTGCTTGCGCTCGTTGGCGTACCGGACTCCTTCACTCAAAGCGGCCTTGGCCACACCGGTCACCGATGCGCCCAGCTTCAGTCGGCCGACGTTCAGAATATTGAATGCAAGCCTGTGCCCCTTGCCGATCTCGCCGAGCACGTTTTCCAGCGGGACCTTCGCATTATCGAGAAGAAGCTGGGTGGTGGACGACCCCTTGATCCCCATCTTCTTTTCTTCCGCGCCGATGACAACACCAGGGAAGTCGCGTTCGACGAGGAAGGCGGTATAGTGCTCTTTGTCGATCTTGGCGAAGAGGGTGTAAAGATTCGCAAAACTGCCGTTGGTCACGAACTGCTTTGTGCCGTTCAGGATATAGTGCTTTCCGTCGTCGGAAAGAACGGCGGTGGTTTTTGCACCGAACACATCACTGCCGGCATCGGGCTCGGTGAGGCTGAAGGCCGCGATCCACTCGCCGGTAATGAGCTTCTTGAGGTACTTCTCCTTCTGCTCCCTGGTGCCGTAGTACATCAGCGGCAGGGTGCCGAGACCGGTATGGGCCCCGAAGGCCACCGAGAAAGACCCGGCCGGTCCGATCTTCTCGGCGGCCAGCATGCTGGTCGCCTTGTCCAGAGCCAGCCCGCCGTACTCTTCCGGCGCATCGATCATCATCAGCCCCAACTCGCCGCATTTTTTCAACCCCTGCACCATCAGGTCGAAGTTCTGGCCGTCGATCTCCCCGATGTTGGGCTGCACTTCGTTCCTGACAAACTGCTCGGTGGTTTCGGCGATCTGCTTCTGTTCATCGGTAAAGTCCTCCGGGGTGAACACTTCATCCTTCGTCACCGTCGTGATCAGAAATTCCCCGCCCTTCAGGATTCTTTCAGCCATGGTTCACCTCGCTATATGGATTGAAGGATCGATTAAAAAACTTATACCCTTTCAAAGATCCCCGCCGCCCCCATGCCGCCGCCGATGCACATGGAGACCATGCCGTATTTCCCGCCCCTTCGCCTCATTTCGGCAAGGAGGGTGGCGGTGAGTTTGGCCCCGGTGCAGCCCAGGGGATGGCCCAGGGCAATGGCTCCGCCGTTGACGTTGACAAGCTCCGGATTCAGGTCCAGTTCGCGAACCACGGCCAGAGACTGGGCGGCAAAGGCCTCATTCAGTTCGATCAGAGAGATGTCGTCACGCTTCAGCGCTGCCATTTTGAGGGCGGCGGGAATGGCCTCCACCGGCCCGATCCCCATGATTTCCGGCGGCACGCCCCGCACTGCAAAGGCGACATACCGGGCCAGAGGTCCCTTGCCGATTTTTTTCAGAAAATCCTCGGATACCACCAGTACCGCCGCGGCGCCGTCGGTCATCTGCGAGGCGTTGCCCGCCGTCACCGTTCCGTCGACCTTGAATGCCGGCTTGAGCTTCGCCAGCGCCTCCACGCTCGTGTCGGCCCGTACCCCCTCGTCGCTATCGACCGTTTCCGTTTCCCTTTTGGCCTTACCGCCCTCAATGGCGACGGTTTCCACCTCAACCGGGATGATCTCGTCCTTGAATCTGCCCTCCGTGATCGCCTTGGCCGCCTTCTGGTGACTGCCGCAGGCGAAGGCGTCCTGATCTTCCCGGGAGACGTTGTACTTTTCGGCGACCAGTTCCGCGGTAATTCCCATGGAAACGTAGGCTTCCGGCCAGTCCGCGACGAGAGCGGGGTTGGCGCTGTACTTGTTCCCCCCCATGGGAATCAAGGACATGGACTCGGTGCCGCCGGCAAGAATACAGTCGGCGAATCCCGCCATGATCCGCTCGGCGGCGATGGCGATGGTCTGCAGGCCGGAGGAACAGAAGCGGTTCACGGTCTGCGCCGGCACCTGGCAGGGAATACCGGCCCGAAGCGCCGCCACCCTCGCAACGTTCATCCCCTGCTCCCCTTCCGGAAAGGCGCAGCCGAGGATCACGTCGTCCAGCTGCCCGGCGTCGATCCCGGTGCGCTCGATGAGCCCCCTGATCGCCACCGCCGCCAGGTCGTCCGGACGCATGCTCTTGAACTTGCCCCGGTTCGCCTTGCCGCAGGGGGTCCGGTATGCCGCCAGAATATATGCAGGTCTCATGATTGTCCTCCGAGTTAGTTCCTGAGAGGCTTCCCCTTCTTCAGCATGTGCTGAATGCGTTCGGCCGTCTTTTTGTTTCCGCACAGTCTGAGAAAGGCTTCGCGCTCCAGATCGAGCAGGTAACGCTCCGAAATCAGCGTCCCCGTCGGCACATTGCCGCCGGTGATGACATCGGCGATGATACCGCCGATCTCGGCTTCATACTCGGTGGCGAAGCCGCCCATTTTCAGGTTCCAGAGCTGGCTCTTCATGCTCGCCGCATCGCTTCTTCCGGGCGCCTTGAGGTTTTCGAGGGGCTTTTGCGGCCGGTAGTTGCGCGCCAGGGCAACCACCTTCTGCTTGGCATCGGCCAGCAGGTTGTCGAAGTTCATGGTGATGGCATCCCCCTCCCTCATGTAACCCAGGCCGCAGAGTTCCGCTGCAGAAAAGGAGACCTTCGCCATGCCGATGTTCTGGAAAAATTTGAAGATGTAGGGGGAAACGTCGGTGCCGTATTTCTCGGCCATGCCGATCGCCCTTACCGCCATCTCCTTGGTCCCCCCACCTGCCGGAAGCAGCCCGACCCCCATCTCGACCAGGCCCATATAGGTTTCGGCATGGGCGTTGATAGCATCCGCATGCAGGCTAAACTCGCACCCTCCGCCCAGGGTCATGTTGAAAGGCGCGGCGACCACCGGTACCCTGGCGTATTTGAGTCCCATGGTCGCCTTCTGAAAGGCCCGCACCATCAGGTCGATGTCCTCGAAGGCACCTTCGGCCATGGCCACGGCCAGCATCATCAGATTGGCCCCCACCGAAAAGTTGGCCCCCCGGTTGCCGAGTACCAGCCCCACCCCCTCTTGCTCGGCTCGCCGGATCGCCTTGTGAGTCATGGCAAGGATGTCGCCACCGATGGCATTCATCTTGGAATGGAACTCGAGACAGAACACCCCTTCCCCCAAGTCGACTACCGAGCATCCGGCGCTCTTTTCCACCACGCCGCCGGTTTGCCTGAGAATTTCCAGTCTGATCTGCCCCGGCGGGAAAGAAACTTCCCGGTATTCACCTGTACTCAGGTCATAGAAGTATTTTCTGTCGCCTTCCACCTTGTAAAAGCACTCCACCCTCTTCAATGCTTCGGGGACGGCCACGCCGTCCTTCTCGGCACGCTCGACGAAGTACTTGACGCCCAGCGCATCGAGCATCTCAAAGGGACCGATTTCCCAGTTGAAGCCCCACTTCATGGCGTTGTCGACGTTCACCACGTCGTCGGCGATTTCTGGAATCCGTTTCACAGCGTAGATCAGGGTATCCCGCAGGTTTTTCCAGGCGAACTCGGCTGCTTTGTCCCTTCCGGTCACCACCGTTTTAAGGCGCAGGGTCGGGTCGTCGATCTGCTTGCTGGCCTGAATGGAGGCAAACTTCGGCTTTGCAATTGGTTTGTATTCCCCGGTTTTGTAGTCGTAGAAGAAAATATTTTTGCCTTCCGCGGTCTTTTCCTTTCGGTAGAAACCTTTTTTCGCCTTGTTGCCGAGCAGGCCGCCTTCCACCATCCCGGCAAGAAAGTCGGGGACCTTGAAAATATCCCGTTCCTCATCCCCGGTCAGCAGCTGGTAGGTGTTGTGAGCGATATGAACGATGGTATCGATGCCGACTAGATCGGCCGTGCGAAACGCGGCGCTTTTCGGTCGGGCCGTTGCCGGTCCGGCCACCGCGTCCACCTCTTCCACCGTAAACCCCATCTCCAGCATGTGCCGGATAGAATTGAACATCGCGTACACGCCGATCCGGTTGCCGATGAAATTCGGGGTATCCTTGGCGTATACGACCCCTTTGCCCAACCGCCTGCTGATAAAGTCGGCCATGAAAGAGACGACTTCAGGATCGGTATCCCGGCAGGGGGCGATTTCCAGCAGCCGCATGTAGCGGGGGGGATTGAAGAAGTGGGTAAGAATGAAGTTTCTACGTACGCTCCTCGGAAGGACCTGCGCCATCTCGTTGACGGAAAGACCGCTGGTGTTGGTGGAAAGAATCGTCCCCTCGGCGAGGTTGGGAACGACCTTTTCGCTGAGCAGCTTTTTCTTGATCTCCATGTTCTCGACGACGACCTCCACGACCCAGTCGCAGTCCTTGATTTTCCCGATGTCGTCATCGAAGTTGCCCACCTCAACCAGGCCCGCGTAATTCTTCAGATAAAAGGCGGCCGGTTTCGCTTTGACAGCATTTTCAAGCCCTTTGGCGGCAAAACGATTCCTGACTTCGGGGCTTTCCAGGGTCAGCCCTTTTGCTTTTTCTTCTTCAGTGAGGACCTGGGGGACCATATCCAGCAATAACACTTCCAGACCAGAATTGGCCAGGTGAGCGACGATAGTCGAGCCCATCACACCCGCGCCCAGTAGGGCAACCCGGTTCAGCTGTCTCATGTCTTTTCCTCCTGCCGGTTTCAAATCCCCAGATCGAACGATTTATAACTGCCCATTTTTTAAATACTACTAGATTTAAATTTTTTCACATTTCCAAGACAGGACAAATTGTCGTCATGGTCCCAAAAACCAAGGGTATGAAAACAGGGACCGCCGATGGAGCGAGAGCGCTAGTGTCTTCTCTGCTTGGAGAACCTTATTTAGGGCCACCGGGTCAGGCGACATGTAAAACTGCCCCCCTGACGATACCGAAGCATGTTACCAGGCTGGTGGCCGAGATGGCCGCAAATACAGGGGGAAGTTCATTCTGGGAAAAGAGTGCCGAACCCTGCTCGAGAAGAAAGGGATGGCGGCCATTTATCACCGGCTGATGAAAAGCTTCATCACTGAGTTCAACTGGGCCTACGGCGACGGTTACCAGGAAATCGGATTTTCCAGAGCCCCTATTAGTTCACCTTGTAACTGTTGACCAGGTATGGCGACCAGCAGCGCTCCAATACCTTTTATGAAGATGCCTTTCTGCAGGCCTTTCCCATGGTGCTGGACGAGTTCGGGCCACAAGCCTATCGTTCTCAGGAAGAGGATTTCAGAAGAACATATTCTTAGAGTATTCGATAAACGCTGGCTACGCCGATACCCAGTTCGTCGGCGATGGCTTGTTTGGTGATTTTGAAATTTTTCGGGAGGAGTTCATGGTCTTGGGGGAAGGCCGGTTTGTATTTCTGGAGTATCTGGCCAATTCCTGGTTTTTATGGCCCTTTCACTCCCCCTGTGAGGGAACCCGAAGGGCCAGATGAGCGGGGCGGTCTTCTTTTGATGTCTTTTCTTGGCCGAGCAAGAAAAGTCATTCGCCCAGGCGTGGCGGCTCCCGCCAGTCTTGATTTTGAGCCTGGTTGATTCTTTTGACTCTGCTCCTCCCCCCCTTTTTTTCTGGAGGACTCGGCAGACCTGGGGATTATTTACGGAGTTTTTTAAATTGCTGGTTACACTTTACAGAAGTCCAATCCCTAAGAATTTTGTCAACGCTCAAAATTGGATCATCGAACGAAGGAGATATTGGGGATGATAGAAGATCTGGTTTTCAGAAATCGAAGTTATCGTCGTTTCCAGGAGAGTTATAAAATCGATGAGCATACCCTGAGGGACCTGATCAAACTCGCTCGTCTCACACCTTCGGGGGCCAATCTCCAACCGCTGAAATACCTTCTCTCCAACGAACCAGTGAAAAATGACAAGATATTTCCCAATCTCGCCTGGGCAGGCTACCTCAAGAATTGGCCCGGCCCGATCGAGGGAGAACGTCCTTCCGCCTATGTGATTATCCTTGGCGATAAGGCAATTACAAAAAATTTCGGATGTGACCACGGAATCGCTGCCCAGACCATTTTGCTGGGAGCCACGGAGAAAGGCCTTGGCGGTTGCATGATTGGCTCGATTAATCGGGAAAACCTCCGCAAAGCCCTCCATATACCTGCGGAGTATGAAATCCTACTTGTCCTTGCCCTGGGAAAACCGGTAGAAGAGGTTGTTATCCAACCTGTTGTTCCCGGTGGAGAGATCAAGTATTGGCGCGACGAGAAAGGCGTTCACCATGTTCCGAAGCGAGCACTGAAGGAAATTATTGTCGAGTTTTAAGTGCAGGGCAATCAGGGGAATTTATGGTGAAGTGGTTCATCCTTCCAGGTATGGGTGCAACATCGAAGATGTATGCACCCTTGCGTTCCGAGATTAATTTTGATGTCAACTTCATTGAATGGCCAGAATACAGGGGAGAGAAAACGTTCACAGGCGTTGCCAAGAGGGTTATAGAGGAAAACAACATTTCCGATG
>CALZIC010000064.1 GCA_945787285.1 uncultured Desulfuromonadales bacterium | reverse complement strand
GGGCTGGATCGACGGCGACCGGGTGATGATGGAAACTTTGGTCAGCATGAAGCGGGCCGGGGCCGACCTGATCATCACCTACCATGCCAAGGAAGCCGCCCGCCTCCTCAAGGGGTAGGCCTGAGGCATAACCGAACGCCGCTCTCCGATCTGCTATAATGACTGGAAACTCTTCACATCCCGTCAACAGCTCGGAGATGCGGCATGCCCCAGGAAACCGGAAAACCCCGCCAGCTCGGCCGGAGCGAACTGATCACCCTGTTCGCCCATTATTACCGGGGGGAGGTCCAGCGCAGCCTGGCCTGGCGGGAGCGCCTTGACCGAACCACCAACTGGGCCGTGGGAACCACCGCGGCCTTCCTCGGGTTCGGCTTCAGCCATCCCGAGATACCTCACACCATTTACTTTTTCGGGACCGCTGTGGTCTATACCCTGTTGTTCGTCGAGTCGCGCAGGTTCCGCTTTTACGACGCCTACGAATACCGGGTGAGGCTTATGCACCAGAACCTGGTCTACGGTGCCCTCACCGGCACCCTGGACATCTCCAGCACCAACAACTGGGTAGCCGAACTCGCTTCGGACTTGCGCCATCCCAAGTACAAAATCGATATGCGGCACGCCCTGGGACGGCGCCTTCGAGCCAACTACATTTTTCTGTTCAGCATACTGCTCTGCGGCTGGCTCTTCAAAATCGCCATTCACCCTGAGCCCCTGACGCACTGGTCTCAAATTTTTCTTCGCACCGGCTGGCATTTTATCCCCAACTGGTTGCTCCCGCTGCTGGTCTTGTTGTTCCTGGTCCACCTCCTCATCCTGATGCGCTTCGGCCACAGGCTTAGAGGTGGGAGGGACACCCTTTTTAACGATTAGCCCGGGCAACCAGCCCGGGTTCCGATCTCACGGAATTTATGAACGAATATTTCAAGGACACCCTGGCCAACGGCCTGCGCCTGATCACCATCGAAATGCCCCATCTGCACAGCGCCGAGATGGCCTGTCATATCGAGGTCGGCGGGCAGGACGAAACCGCCGAACTGGCGGGGATTTCCCATTTTCTCGAGCACATCCTCTTTCGCGGCACCCAAAGCCACCCGACCAGCTTCCAGCTTGAGAGGGCCTTTGAGGCCATCGGCGGTGCCGTCAATGCCTCGACCGACGCCGAGTCGACCTGCTACCACTCCCGTCTCCACCCCCGCCACATCGGCGAGGGGGCTGCCCTGTTCGCCTCCATGCTGCAGACCCCCCTCTTTCTCGATGTCGCCGTCGAACGCCGGATCATACTCGAAGAAGCCCTGGAAGATCTCAACGAGCAGGGTGAGGAGATCAGCACCGATAACCTGACCTCCCGGCTCCTCTGGCCCGGCCACCCCCTGGCCCTGCCGACGGTGGGGACAGCGGAATCGATTGGCCGCATCAGCGAAGCCGACCTGCGCCGTCACCACAAGACCTATTATTCCCCAGCAAATACGGTGATCGCCGTCGCCGGCAATGTTCGCCGAGGAGACGTCCTGGCCGCCGTGGAGAAAGCCTTTTGCGGCTGGCAGGGAACGACCCCGCCACCCCGCCTTGCGCCGCCGAGTCCGCCTGAGGACGTCCGGCCGGAAAGCGTCTGGGTCAAGGATTCCGATTCCCAGCTGGCCATTCAGCTCGCCTTCCGCACCCCCGGCAGGGGCCATGGCTCCACTATGCCGCTGCGGGTGCTGCGTTGGATCCTCTCCTGGGGCGGCGCCTCGCGCCTGATGCTGCGCCTGCGCGAGGAGCTCGGCCTGACCTATAACGTCGAGGCCAACCTGTCGATGCTCGCCGACTGCGGCTGCTTCACCGTCGATCTCTCGGTCGCACCGGAGAACCTGGTTTGCTCCATCGAAGAGGTGCTCAAGGTGGTAGGGGAGCTATGCTGCAGCGAGGTCCCTGAGGAGGAACTTACCGGGGTTATCCGGGCCTACCTCTTCGACCTTGAGTTCAACTGCGATCATACCGAGGCGATGGTTAGCCGCTACGGCTGGGGAGAACTGGCCGGCTATCTTCGCACCATCGAAGCGGACCGCCGCGATGTCACCGCCATTACCGCAGGCCGGCTGCTGCAGGCCGCCCGGGAACTCTTCGACCCCGCCAACCTCAAGGTCGCAGTGGTCGGCCCCTGGCGCCCTGCCGAACGCACCCTGGTCGAGAAGCTGCTTGCCGATTTCCGGCGGGGCTAGGGGCTGGGGATTAACTCCTGCTACGAAATACGGATCGTCTTGTAGAGAAAGTTCTTGAACTTGTAAAAAGCCTTGCGTTCCTCCGCCTGCTCGCTCTTGGGGTCACAGGCCCCGAGCATGACCGCGATACGCGGCATGTTCACCGCCCCCTCGCGGCGGGCCAGATCGACCAGCGCCGCCACCACATCCCGCGAGATGCGGTTTTCCGAATAGGGGAGATAGGCGCCGGTCCAGAAATCTTTGTCCTGCTGGCGAATGGCGTCAAAAATCTCCTCGGCCAGCTTTTCGTTGAGCTTTTCAGTGGCGTCCTCGGAGACATGCAGATCGAGGGTGCCCAACACCTTGCGGACGTCCTCCTCGGTAATCACCCTTTTTTTGCGGAAAAACAGCGCCCGCAACAGAATACTGCGCAGCTCGCGGATGTTGCCGGTGTAATGATGCCTGGCCAGCAGTGCCTGGGCGCCGCGGGTCAGCACCGGCGCATCCTCCTCGACCTCGTCCACCTTGCGATAGACCTGGTAGAGCTTGCCGAGAAAATGGGTCGCCAGGTCGGGGATGTCCTCCCGGCGCTGGTTCAGCGAAGGCACCTCGATCGACAGCTCCGACAGGCGGTGATAGAGGTCCTCGCGGAACTTCCCCTCGGCGATCAGCTGCTTGAGGTTCTTGTTGGTGGCGGCAATCAGCAAAACCCGCGCGTAGCGGGTGATATTCTCGCCGAGGCGGACAAAACCGCCGTTATCCAGAAAACGCAGCAGCTGCACCTGGGTCTTGGGATCGGCGTCACCGATTTCGTCGAGAAAGACCACCCCGCCGTGAGCCTCCTCGAGGATTCCCTTGCGATCGGTATGGGCGCCGGTAAACGCTCCCCGCTTGTGGCCAAAGAGCTCCGAATAGGTCAACTCGCCGCTGTAGGCGGCAATATTGGTCTTTTTCACCGGCAGCTCGGCCCTTGATCCGGTGTCAACCTGATACATCTCCCGCAGCCGGGAGAAAAGATTGTTGAAAAGAAACTCCTTACCGCTGCCGGTCTCTCCGGTGACCAGGATCGAGGGAAGACCGAGGGTCGCCTCCTGGAGGTTCTTGCTGCTCCATTTGCTGATGCGGTTGTAGATCGGCGGGGTGATCCGCTGGATAATGTCGACCAGTTCCTGGGCCTTGTCCGAGTTGCCGATGATGTTTCCCAGCTTGTAGGAGGAGATCTTCGGGTCCTTGTAGCCGACGTCGCGACGCAGGGTGTTGACCTCGGTGATCAGCTTTTCGATCCGCTGCAGGTCGAAGAGGTACGGCGCAATCATGCGCTCGATGATCATCAGAATACGTTTGTGTTCATCGGTGAAGTAATGGGGGCGCAGACTGTCGAGGCAGATGACGGCGATGACCTCGTCATCGAAGAGGACCGGCACCGCGATCTCTCCCTTGATGGCGCTGGTGATTTCCCGGTACGGTCCGCCGTTGCGCTTTTCCTCCTCGGTATCGGCCACCACGTAGGAGCGCCCGGTATAGGCCACATGGCCGGTGAGGCTGCGCTCCTCGGCCGGCAACTCTTCGCCGCCGATGCGGATGGGGGGAATATTTTTTTTCAGCCACTCCTTGCTCTTCGAACCGACCAGGCTGCCGTCCGGCCTCTCCACCACCAGCCAGCGCACCCCCTCCTCCTCCCGCACCAGGGCGATGCTGCCGGTATCGGCGCCGATCAGCTCGGTCGCCTTGGAGAGGATGCGATTGAGAAAGGGCTGCACGCCCTCGAACTTCTCCTGCAGCAGGTCGTTGATCTCGGACAGGACCTGGATCTCCATGTGCTCGCCGCCGATCTCCTGGATGACCCGTTCGGCCATTTCGGCGTGGGCCTCGAGCAGCCCCTTCTCGAATTCGCTGAAGCGATAGGCGCCTCTGGTGTAGTAGTTGACCAGGCAGATGACCCGCTTGGTGCGGGCCTCGTAGCGGGGGACCACGTACAGGGACTTGAGCCCCATCTCCTCGGTGAGGTAACGCTTCTGCAGCGGCTCGGCAGGCAGGTTGGGGATGTACAGGGGGGAGAGGAGGGTATCGTCGGTAATCACCCCCGAGTTGCTGATGAAGCGGGAAAGGAGCGAGGTGCCCGGCCCCAGGCTGATCATCTTCTCGTCTTCGTAGAGCTGGCGGGAGGCCTGGTCCTGGCCGTAGGAGGCGAGAATCTGCAGCCCCTCCTCCCCCGGCTGCGGGCCGAGAGGAGAGGGGACCAGCACCGAAGCGAGGGAGAGTTTGTCAACCAGGCGCACCGCAGCCTTCACCATGTGAAAGGCGGCCTCTTTCTTTTTCGCCTTGTCGACCCGGCGAGCCAGCAAGATCTGCTGATGGTATTTGCGGGCCTGGTCGATTACCGGCACCATCTCCTCGAGAAACTCCTTGAGAACCCGGCGCTGGGCCTCGGCCGGGACCTGGCCGGGTCGACTGCTGTCGACCGCGAGCACGCCGACCGGTCGCCCTTTGTGCAGCATGGGAAAAAAGTAGCTGGCCCCGATGGAAAACCGCTCGGCCAACTCCCGGGCAAAGGGGTTTTCGATCGACTCGACACTCTCCACCAGGGCCTCCTCCTGAGTCATGTAGACCCTGGAGAGGAGAAAGTCCGAGTTATTGATGGGAAAGGTCTGCTCCCTGATCGCCTCGGCCTGCAGCCCGCTGGCCGAGGCGCAGGTCAGTCGGCCGCTGGTCAAATCTTCCAGGTAAATCCTGCAGCGGTTCTGACGGGTGATCAGGGTCACCGCCTCGACCAGCACGTGCAGAATGTCCTCGAGGTTTTCCTTGTTGTAGTTGGCAATCTTGCGCTTGAGATGAGACAGCTGGGCGGAGACGAACGATTCCATGACACCTTCCTTGAGTGAGTACAAAAGCTACACAGTCACTATAGGGAATCGATGCCCGCTTGTCAAAAGGTTGCCCGCCCTTTTTCACCCACCCCGATCTCACGGATCCAGGTTGTACTTTAAACGGGCCTGTAGTATATAGTCGTAGAGTATGAAACGTTTCGATGCGACACCTTTTCAGGAGCCTGTCCTTGATCCCGCCCTTTCGTGAAAAAGAGGTTTTTCGCGCCTGCCGTACCCTTTTCGGCCCGGAAATCTCCCTCGGTCACAGTTTTCTCGGCTATCTCCAGGCAAGCGGGGCGAAGTCGGCCTTTCGCGAACGGGTCAAAAAGGTTCATCCCGATCGCTTTGCCGAGCATGACCACGGGGTCCAGAAGCGCCAGAGCGACCAGTTCCGGCAGATCGTCCAGGCTTACGAACTGATCGACGCCTTTTTGCGGCACCGCGACGCCCACCCGTCCTCTTCCGGCGTCGACCGCGAGACTTCTTCACCGAGGCCTTCCGGAGACTGGACCGAACGGTCGCAGGATCGCCATCCCCACTCGAAGCCCAAGGCCTATCACGGCCCGATGCCCCGGCGTTATCTCGAATTCGGCAGTTTTCTGTACTACCAGGGGTTGATCTCCTACAGCCAGTTGATCGAGGCCCTCGTATGGCAACGCCGCCAGCGGCCCTCCATCGGGGACATCGCCCAGCGCTGGAAATGGCTGACCCAGACCGATATCCTGCGAATCTGCAGGGACCGCGGGCCTTACGGGCGTTTTGGCGAAAAGGCGGTCCGCCTCGGCCTGCTCAAAGAGCGTCAGGTGCGCACCCTCCTCTTCTTCCAGCGATCGCGGCAACAGAAAATCGGCGAGTATTTCATCGAGCAGAAAATCCTCTCACCGCAGCGGATCGAAATCCTGGTTGCCGAACTGCACCAGCATAACGCCCGGGTCACCGCCGGGGACCAGGGTCATGCCCGCAGCTACAGCGCCGCCGGTTAACCTGAACAACTCCCTTTTATCGACAATCCGACCCGCCTCACAGCGTGACCGGGTTTTTCCACGCCATCTTCATCATACAGGAGCATATATCCATGGGCATTCTTGCCAACACCGTCAGTATCTGCCAGTTCAAAGTCCTGGGAGACCTGCCCAAAGAGCCCGCCTTTGAATGGGCTTCCGAAAAGCTGAGCAAACAGGGCTTTCGTTCCATCGACCACACCTCCGAGGAACTCTCCTTCGGCTGGGTGCATGTCGATGATCCCAAAGATGCCAGTTTTGCCAGTCCCCAGGCGTTCTCACGCGACCGCTACCTGGTCTTCAGCCTGCGCCGCGACCAGCGCAAGGTTCCTTCCGGACTGCTCAAGGCGCACATGGAACGGGCGGAGGCGGAATTTCTCGCTGCCCACCCCGGGATGCAGAGAGTGCCCAAGCAGAAAAAGGAAGAACTGCGCGACGCCGTGCATGGAACCCTGCTGGCCAAGACCCTGCCGGCCCCGGCCGTCTTTGACGCCGTCTGGGATACCGAATCGGGAATCGTCACCTTTACCAGCCTCAACGCCAAAATCGTCGAGCTGTTCGAAAACCTCTTCAAGCAGACCTTCGAGAACCTGCGCCTGCTGGCCATCCACCCCTACGGCCGCGCCGAGGGGGTCCTTGACGCCCCTCACCTCGAATCCCTGCACAAGGCCAACCAGGCAGGCACCGACGCCGCCCTCGACCTGATCAAGGACAACCAGTGGCTGGGGCACGATTTTCTGCTGTGGCTGATGTACCAGACGATGGAGGCCTCGTCCCTTTATACCGTCGATCAGCAGGGTCCCGCTGGCATCGGCGAATCGTACGCCGCCTACCTCAACGACCGCCTGATCCTGGTCGGCGGCGCCGACTGCGGCATGCAGAAAGTCACCGTGATCGGACCGCAGGACGCCTTTGCCGAAGTGCGCACCGCCCTTCAGGGGGGCAAACAGATTACCGAGGCAATCCTCTACTTCGAGCAGCAGGAAAACCAGTGGAAACTGACCCTCAAGGGGGAAATGTTCCACTTCGCCTCTTTCAAGGCGCCTGCGGTCAAGGTCGAAAAGGACAACCGCACCGACCAGGCGAGCGAAAAAGAGGCGGTCTTCTACGAGCGGATGCACGTTGTGGAGGAAGGGATTCAGCTCTTCGACAGCCTCTACCACAGCTTTCTGCAGCAGCGCCTCGGCCCCCAATGGGAGGCAACGGCCAGCGCCATCAACACATGGCTCGGTCGCGACCAGGCCTCGGCCTGATACCGACAGCGCCAAGAATCTGAATCCGAGTCCTGAAACAGAAAAGGCGGAGCCTGCAGGCTCCGCCTTTTCTGTATATTCAAGAGATTGCTCCCCTGCTAGGGCGCCTTTTCATGGACAAACTCGAACCGCTTGCCTGCCCCGTAGGTTTGTTCGCCATACATCTTCAGCGCCCAGTGAAGCCCTCCGTTCATGCTGTCTCCCAGATAACCGCCTTCACCGGCAGCCTGCAGATTTTCTTCACCGCCGGTCAATACTGCCTGGACACCGCCTTCGACCTTGAAGACCCTGGCGACCTGACGCCGCGGGTCGCCGGCGAAGACCCGGTATTCGTTCAAGCCACCGGACAGGTGATAGGCGACAGGGACCACACCGTCCCCCCCCTGGCGCTTCAGATAGCCCCGGGCGATGGCCATGCGGTTCTTGGCCACGGGGAGAAGCTGGCTGCGCAGCTCGGGCATACTTCCTGAGGCGAGAGAGTTCAGGGTCTTGTCGTACCAGCTGATCGCTTCCTGCAGGTCTTTGGGCACGCCCCGGCCGTGAAAGAAGTAGTCTCCCACCATCAAGGCGGCCTGGGGGTGCCCCCCCTGGCGGAACGACTCGTCGAACCAGCGCATCGCCTGCCCGTAGTCGCCCTGCTGGTGAAACTGCATTCCTACCTTGAACATGGCCCGGACCTCGCCCCGGGCAGCGGCCCGACGAAAAAAGGCCTGGGCGTCTCCGGAATCAACGGACTTGAGCACTCCGCCTTCAGCAAGAAGACCGAAATTGTATTCGACTACCGGGGCGTACGCTTTGGAGGCCATCAGCGACTTGAAATAGGAGAGCGCCCTCTGCCGGTCGGCCACCTCTGTTCTGAGCGGATGGGCGAACTCGGGGTAGCTCGGCACATACTGTTCAGGCCACGGATCGAGGAGCAGTTCGGCGGCTATCAGCTGCGCTTCGGGCATCCCCGAATCGGCCGCCTTAAGCATAAAACCGAGGCCTCTCTCCCACTCCCCGGGATGCTCGGCGGCCAGCAAGTCTGTCCCCCGCTCAAACAGCTCCTGCTCGGAACATTCCCAGCAATACCTGGATTTAAGGGAAAACCCCGCCCACACTGCAACTACCAGCAGCAAAGCCAGCCCCCCGCCCAACCATGCCAGACGGCGCTTCGTCATCAAATATCAACCTCCAAAAATTTAGTACCTGAATCGGTGGTTCTCGAACCGGTGCACTCGCAGAGAGGCTCTTTGGCCACCGGGTGAAGCGAAAAGGGGGGATGAAACATCCATCCCCCCCTGCCTATAGCTTCCTGACTCCTCACGGACTCAGGTTACGAATCAAAACTACTCCAAGCGCAGGCTGTGCGGATCCCCGTGACATTCGAGGCAGCCGCTGAACCCTTCGATATGTTCGGCCTTGTGGGGGCCGCTCTCACCGTGGCAGTCCGCGCAGGCCGGGACGTTGCCGTGGCTGTCGGCGTGGCACAGCACGCACTTGAGGGTCCCGTGCTTCTTGTCGCTGGCAGCCATAAGTTTGACCGGGTCGCTATGGCAGCCCTGGCACAAAGTATTGGTGACCTCGTCGCCGTAGCTGATCTGCAGCGGCGTATGGGGGTTATGGCAGCCGGTGCAGCTGGCGTTGTCGCTGTAGCGGGTGTGGGGTTCGTCATGGCACTCGCTGCAGTTCGGTATCGATCCGTGGCGCTCGTAGTGGCATTCGCTGCAGACAACCTCGGCATGGGCGCTCGGGTTGGCCGATACGACCTCCGCCACCGCGGTGTGGCAGCGGGCGCAGTCATCGGCCAGTTTTTCGGCGCTGATCAGGCTGCGCAGGGGAGCATGGGCGTTCTGGTGACAGGAAAGGCACTGGTCGAACGATTCGCCATGAATCAGGTCGTGGCAGGTGACGCACTGGGGCACCCGCTCCGCCCAGGGGGTATCGGGCTTGAAGGTGTGAAACCGGGAGTGGCAATCACGGCATTCGAGCTGATGCAGGCCGCCCTGGTCGCGTATGGTGATGAAAATATCGAGATGGCATTTGGCGCAGTCCAGGGTCTTCAGCTTGGGAACATCCTGGCGGTAGACATCGACCGCCTCCCCCTCTTCAAGCGGGACCTCGGCTGCGCTCAGCGGGCCGGCCGAAAGGGCCAAGGCCATAAGGGCAAACAGAAAAGTACAACGAATCAGGTGCTTCATCCGGCAATCCTCCTTTGCTGCGGTGCGGGGACGGCAATATGACCCGTCCCCGGGGGCCGCAGATTATATCATTGGGTGCTCCAGTTGACCAGGCTATGCGGGTCCTTATGGCACTTCAGGCAGTCGGGGAACTTGCTGTGCAGTCCCGCCTCGTGCGGTTGGCCATGGCAGCTGTCGCAGCTCATGATCGAGCCGTGCTCCCCCTGGTGGCATTCGAGGCAGCTGAGCTCACTGTGCTTGGCCTGGCTGGCTGCGAGAGAACCGGAAATCCCCTCGTGGCAGGCAGCGCAGAACCCCGGTGACAGCTGGTCGCCCAGGCTGATGCGGGTCGGCGTGTGGGCCGGGTGGCAGGCCAGGCAGTCATCGGCGGTCATCTCCTCCGAATGCGGGGCGTGGCAGGAGTCGCAGCTTTTCTTCTCGCCGTGGCTGGGGTGACAGCGGCTGCAGTCGACCTCGGCATGGGCGCTCGGTGCGGCGTCCATGGCCTGCTGCTGATCCTGGTGGCAGCTCAGGCAGGCCGGCTTGGCCTCCTTGACCGCCGAGAAGTCGAGCTCGAAAGGCGCATGGGGGTTGTGGCAGCTGGCACAGCCCTGTACGCCGAAATGGCTGTTGTCTCCCGCTTCGTGACACATGGAACATTCGGGGATGGTCTTTTCCCCCTTGGGGGGATGCTCCAGGTGGCAGGAGACACAGTTGATCTCGGTCTTATGGGCGCTCCCCTTGGCCTCGATCAGGCTGACCTGCTCGCCATGGCAGGCAGAGCAGAAATCCGTGTTGATATCCGCCGGCAGCACGATGTCGGTCGGCTTGTGGGGGGAGTGGCACCCCAGGCAGTCGGCGTACTGCATGTCGCCGGTGTGGGGGCTGTGGCACTCGAGGCACTGCATCGCCTCGCCGTGGCTTTTGTGGCACTCGCTGCAATCGACGGCCGAGTGCTTGGACGGGTTGAACTCCATAAAACGCCCGACCACCGAATGACAGGTCACGCAGAATGACAGGTCACGCAGACCGGCTTGACCGCTTCGCGGGCTGAGAAGTCGACCTCCCGCGGCGAGTGGGGGTTGTGGCACGGGGTACAGGGATCGGCGGTATAGTGGAGCTTCTTCAGCCGCGGGTGACAGGTGCGGCAGCTCAGAATGGTATTTTCCTCCGGCTTGTGCTGGGGGTGGCAGGAGCCGCAGCCGACCGCGCTCTGGTGGGCCAGCCCCTTGTCGGCGATCTGCTGTACCTGCTCGTTGTGGCAGGCACCGCACAGGGCCGGGGTGACCTTTTCCGGATAGCTCAACGCCGTAGGTTTGTGGGGATTGTGGCAGCCCAGGCAATCGGTATAGGACATACCCGCCGAATGGGGCTCATGACACTCGAGGCACTCGAGATGTTCGCCATGGGCCTGATGGCATTCCTTGCAGTCCATCTCGTTGTGAGCGCTCGGAGCCGACATGAAGTCGCTGCCGATCGGCAGGTGACAGGAGATGCACGCCGGCTTCACCGGGTCGACCGCCGACAGGTTGACATCGAGCGGCTTGTGCGGCGAGTGGCAGGTCTTGCAGTTTTTGAGGGCGAAATGGGCCCGGGTGTTCGGTGCGTGGCAGCGGGCACAGGAGATTTTTGCCGCCAGCCCCCGCTCGGGATGGCTGACATGGCAATCGGTACAGCCGACCCCCGGGTGGGTATTGTGGCAATCGGTGCAGCCGATCTTCGATTTGTGGGCCGAGCCCTGCTCGTTGATCTCCTGTACCGGAGCCGTATGACATCCGCCGCACTGGCGGCTGTCGGGCCCCTTGGAGAAGTCGATGCTGGTCGGCATGTGCGGGGCATGGCACGCCAGGCAGTCCTGGTAGGTCATGCTCGGAGTGTGGGGCTCATGACATTCGAGACACTCCTGGGCCTCGCCGTGCTTGAGGTGACATTCGTTGCAGCCCATTTCCGCATGGGGACTGGGGTGCTTGTCGGTCTGCTTGCCCTGCTCGTCGTGGCAGGAGACGCAGGCCGGGCGGACGTTGTCGAGATCGGCCAGATCCTCCACCAGCGGCGCGTGGGGGTTATGGCAGGACGCGCAGCCATCGAGCCCGAAGTGGGCCCGCTCGTCGGCACCGTGGCAATCGGCGCAGACTGGGATCGCCCCGTGAGCCTCGTGGCAGCCGCCGCAGCCGACATCGATGTGGGCGCCGCCGTTGGCAAAGGCCTCGACCGGTCCTTCATGGCAGGCGCCGCACAGGGCTGCGGGAGCCTGGGCCAGCTCTTTCATGGCCCGCGGGTTGTGGGGAGCGTGACAGCTCTGACAGTCTTTTACGGTCATCGAGTCGCTGTGCGGCTCGTGGCACTCGGTGCAGTCCGGCGCATCGCCGTGGCTCTGGTGACACTCGTTGCAGGCGAACTCAGCGTGGGCGTTGGAGATGCCCTCGTCCACCTGCACCACCCCTTCGTGGCAACTCAGGCAGACCTCCTTGAGCTCCCCCTTGCCGGCCAGGTCGACATCCTTGGGATGATGCGGGTTGTGACAGGTAAGGCAGTTGTCGATAGCGAAGTGGGCCCGGTCGTCGGGGGCATGGCACCAGGCGCATTCGACCTTGACCCCCTCGCCCTGCTTCGGGTGCTGCTGGTGACAGTCCTGGCAGGCGATCTCGGTTTTATGCCGGCCGCCGTTGTCGCTGAGATCCTGAACGATGGCGTTGTGACAGGTCACGCAGGCGCGCTGCACGTCTTTGATCGCAGCGAAGTCGATCTTCAGCGGGGCATGGGGGTTGTGGCATTCGCCGCAATTGCTGAGGGCATAGTGGGCGCTGTCCCCGGCGTCGTGGCAATCGGCACAGGCCGGGATCGCCTCTTCGGGGGGATGGTTCTGGTGGCAGCCGACGCAGCCCATCTCTTCCTTGTGGGCACCGCCGTCGGCGACGAAGGTTTCGACCAGTCCGTCGTGGCAGGCGCCGCAGAGCTTGGCCGGGGTTCCCTCGGCCAGTTTCGGCACCGCCGGCTCATGGGGGTTGTGACATTTGACGCAGTCGGCAAAGACCATCTCGGCGGAATGCCCCTCGTGACAGCTCAGGCAGTCGGGCGACTCGCCGTGCTTCTCGTGGCAGCCGCCGCAGGTTTCCAGGGATTCTTTGTGAGCGCCGCCGGCTCCGGTGAACGAGGCAACCGCCGCTTCATGACAGGCCGCGCACTGGTCGGCCGGAACGTCGGTGGCGATGGCCTGGGGAATCGGCGCGTGGGGAGCGTGGCATCCGAGGCAGTCCTTATGGGTCATCGAGGGGTTGTGTCCCTGATGACAGGTCAGGCATTCGAGGGCCTCGGCATGCTTCTGATGGCACTTGTTGCAGTCCATCTTGGTATGCGAGCTCGGCTGTTCCTTGAGCTGCCGGCCCGGCTCGGGATGACAGGTGACGCAGGCTGCACGCACCTTCTTCAGCGGCAGCAGGTCGACAACCACCGGCGCGTGGGGGTCGTGACAGCCGGTGCATCGCTTCAGTCCGAAATGGGCCTGCTCACCGGGGCCATGACATTCGCTGCAATAGGGAATTCCCCCTGTTTCGGGCGGATGGTGCTTGTGGCACTCGTTGCAGTTGCCCATCTCCTTGTGGGCGGCGCCGGCGGTATTGATCGCCTTAACGATCGACTCGTGGCAGGAGGCGCAGTAGGAGGAGGGAACCGCGATGTTGAACTTGACCGCCTTGGGGTTGTGCGCAGGATGACAGCCGACGCAGTCGGCCTGCACCATTTTGCGGTTGTGCGGTTCATGACAGTTCACGCACTGGGGCAATGTCCGGTGGGCCTGGTGGCACTCGTTGCACCCCTGCGCGGCGTGGGGGTTGGCGATGCCGGAAGTGACCACCACCGGGTTTTCGTGGCAGGTGATACAGACTTTTTCGGCATCCTGCGCCTTGGAGAAATCGACGTCCCGCGGGTGGTGGGGGTTGTGACAGGAGAGACAGTCAGGGAGTGTGAAGTGATCGGACTCGCCGGGGTCATGACATTCGCTGCAGTCCGCATACGGTTCCCGCCCCTTGAGGGGGTGACCCGGATGGCAGCCGCGGCAGCCGATCTCGTCCCGGTGCGCCCCGCCCCGCTTGGACAGGTCGAGCGCTATTTCGTCATGGCAATAGTCGCAGTCCCGAAGGATGACATTTTCAGCCCCTTCTTCGGCCCAGCACAGCGAGCTGAAAAGGAACAGTCCCCCTAAAAGACATGCAAACGTCCATCTCCGCATCTTCATTTGACCTCCTGAATTCGGAATCCCGATATCCCCCGCGCCGCCGGCACGACACCCCGCGAAAAACGGATGTCAAAACTCCCTCAACAGCGAACCCACAGGGCACTTTAAATGAGTAAAAACGAAAAAAAATTCCGCTAAACTCGAGAATAATGCCATACAATAAAAAGGTTTAACACAAAAAATTGACGCAGCCCCGCCCCCGCGCCGCCAACCACAGCCCCCGCAACCCGGCTGAAGAACCGGAAAACTCCCGGCATTCATAGTGTTTACACAATTTGTCGGGACGAAAAAAATCAGCCGATGCGATCCATCCCCTGCAGGCGGTTGTGCTCATCAAAGCGCAGGGCGAACCGGCCATGAATCCCCTCGCGGGTGACGAATGGCCGCAGGTTCTCCGCGGGAAACCGTACCCGCCGTCCGTCCTCGGCAACAACCGAAACACAGGCGGCCTTCCCCCGGTAATAGCGAAGCATCTGTTCAGCCGAGATGCGCAGTGTGAATCGGACCTGGCGCACTTCTACTTCGGCTCCATGCTCGCCTTGAGCCCCTCGGAGAGGGTCGGGTAAAGAAGTTTGACGCCAAGCCGCTCGAGCAGGCGGCTGTTGTCCATGCGGCGCGACTCGGTTAAATAGGAGATCATCAGCGGCGTCATCACCTTGCGGGCCTCCTCCATGGTTACCAGCGGAGGCTTCGGAAGATCAAAGAGATCGGCGATGGCCAGAAAGTACTCGGTCATGGTGCTGGGGTGCCCGTCGCTGACGTTGAATATTTCGCCGCCTTCGGCCTTTTCAGCGGCGGCGACACAGACGCGGGCCAGATCGTCGGCATGAATGCGGTTGGTCGGCGGCGACTCCTCGAGACGCAGCAGCGGAGCCCCGCCCTGAAGGCGGGATACCGGAAGGCGGCCGGGCCCGTAGATGCCGGTGACCCGTAGAATAATGACGGCAACGCCCTTTTGCGCACCCCACTGGCGAAAGACATTCTCGGCATCGTGGCGACGCTTGGCCCGGGCCGTCTGCGGGTTGACCGGTGTTTTTTCGGTCACCACCTCCCCCCCGCAGTCACCGTAAACCCCGCTGGTGCTGATGTAGACCAGCTTTTCCGGTTCTTGACCCGGCGCCACCGAGGCGCAGAAGTTGCGCGCCTTGGGGTCGGTATGCCCTCCTCCCGGCGGGGGAGCGAAGTAGTAGACCGTTGCCTTTTCGGTCGGCAGTCCGGTCAGCGCCGAAGGGTCGTTGAGATCGGCGATCATCGGAGTGATCCCCGCATCCTCGAGGCGCCCCGCCCCTTCGACCGAACGCACCACCCCGGTCACTTCGGCACCCTGCCCACAGACCAGCCCGGCTACCCGGCGGCCGATGTCGCCACACCCTACGATCAGAACCTTATTCATCAAATCCCTCTCCCGTCTTCTGTCTTCTGTCTTCTGTCTTCTGTCTTCTGTCTTCTGTCTTCTGTCTTCTGTCTTCTGTCTTCTGTCTTCTGTCTTCTGTCTTCCGCCTTCTGCCTTCTGTCTTCCGTCTTCAAGCCAGGCTCTTGGAGGCGATCTCACTGGCGTCCCGCGACAACCCGGGGGCCTTCACGATGCGTTCGAGCTCGGCTTTCATCAGCGCCTGACGGTCCCTGTCGAACCGCCTCCAGCGACTCATGGCCCCGAGCAGACGCGCCGCCACCTGGGGATTGAGCGGGTCGAGGGCCAGGATCTGGTCAGCCAAAAAGGTGTAGCCGGCACCGGATTTGTCATGAAAGCGCACCGGGTTGCCCTGGCCAAAAGCGCCGATCAGGGCCCGCACCTTGTTGGGGTTTTTAATATTGAAGGCCGGATGCGCCATCAATTTCTTGACATCGTCCAGCGCTCCGCTGCGCCGGGAGGTCGCCTGGAGGGTAAACCATTTGTCGACCACCAGGGGATCGTGCCGCCATTTCTGGTAAAAGGCCTCCAGGGCCCGCTGCCGCTGGGGAGCGTCACTGTTGGCCAGGCAGCCGAGGGCCGCCAGGGTGTCGGTCATGTTGCCGGCGGTCTCCAGCTGCTCGAGGCACAGCGACAGAGCGGTCGAGTCCCCAAGGGTCATCAGGTAGGCGAGGCACAGATTTTTCAGACTGCGGCGACCGATAACGGCCGGCTCGATGCTGTACGGGCCCTGCTCCCGGCAGGCGCGGTAGACCTCGACCAGTTCCTTCTGAAGCACGGTGGCCAGACGGCGACGGGCCCGTTCGCGGACCGCGTGGACCAAAGTCGGGTCGACCTGCTGCAGCTGCTCGGCGAGGTAGGTTTCGCTCGGCAGGGTCAGGGCCAGGGCCAGCAGGGCCGGGTCCCCGGTCGGGTCGGTGAGGGTCTTGCGGAAAGCATCGACGAACAGCTGGTCGACAACCGGCTCTTCCCCCGTGGCACAGGCCTCGATGCCGCGCAGCAGAATGCGGGTCGCCAGCTGCTGGCCGGCTTCCCAGCGGTTGAAGGAATCGCTGTCATGGGCCATCAAAAAGGCTAGATCGTCGTCGCTGCAGGCCCCCTTGAGCCGCACCGGTGCCGAAAAGCCCCGCAGCAGCGAGGGGACCGGGCGGCAGGGTACATCGACGAAGCGAAAGCTCTGCCGCGCTTGGCGCAGCTCAAGAACCCGGGTGCCTGAGACAACGGAGCCGCTCTCCCCATCCAGGCGCAGCGGCAGGTCGCAGCCGTCGCTGCCAAGAAGGCCGACCGCCACCGGAATGTGAAACGGCTGCTTGCTCGCCTGGCCGGGGGTTCCCGGGCAGTTCTGGCTCAGGGTGAGGGTGCAGCTGCGGCTGGCGTCATCGTAGGCGAACTCGGCGGCCACCTCGGAGGTACCGGCCTGGCTGTACCAGAGGCGGAACTGTTCGAGGTCGACGCTGCCTGCATCGGCCATGGCCTGCAGAAAGTCGTCGGTGGTCACCGCCTGCCCGTCGTACTTCTCGAGGTAGTGGCGCAGCCCCTTGCCAAAGCCTTCGGCGCCGAGCAGAGTGTGGTACATGCGAATCACCTCGGCGCCCTTGTTGTAGACCGTGGTGGTGTAGAAGTTGTTGATTTCCTGGTACGAGGAGGGGCGCACCGGGTGCGCCATGGGGCCGGCGTCCTCGGGGAACTGATGGTTGCGCAGCAGGCGCACCTCTTCAATGCGCTTGACCGCGGAAGAGCCCATGTCGGCGGAGAATTCCTGGTCGCGAAAAACCGTCAAACCCTCCTTGAGGCTGAGCTGAAACCAGTCGCGGCAGGTCACCCGGTTGCCGGTCCAGTTATGAAAGTATTCGTGGCCGATCACCCCCTCGATCCCCTGGTAATCGGCGTCGGTGGCGGTC
>CALZIC010000063.1 GCA_945787285.1 uncultured Desulfuromonadales bacterium | reverse complement strand
CGGAAGGTTACGATATTTTTCATCATGATCGAGGCCATATCCGATGATAAAGCCGTCTTCGAGGGAAATGCCGACATAGTCGGCCTCGATCTCTACTTCACGCCGGGCGCGCTTGTCGATCAGGGTGCAAATTTTCAGCGAGCGAGGCTCTCGAATCATCAGGCGGTTATAGAGGGCCTCGAGGGTGTAGCCGCTGTCGACGATGTCTTCGACGATAATGACGTCCCGATCCTTGATCGGCAGTTCAAGGTCCTTGCGCATTTCGACGATACCGGAAGACTGGGTGTCGGAGCCATAGCTGGCGAGTCTGACGAAATCGATAACGGTCGGAACCGTGATGACGCGGGCCAGGTCGGCGAAAAAAAGAAACGACCCTTTGAGTACGCCTACCAGCAGGACGTCTTTGCCCTGGTAGTCGCGGTTGATTTCGGCGCCGAGTCGGCGGACCTGCTGGTGGATGTAATCGGCGGAATAGAGTAGTTTGTGATTTTTTTGCGGCATGTGCTTCCTGGAGAGTATGATTGATGTTTATTCAACGAGACATTCTATACAAGAGTGGGTCTATGTGTCAATTTATTCAGGCGTTTTCGACAAAGCTCTGGTCTGTTTTTTTGGGTCTGTGCTATAATTTGGGTTGCCGTCTGAGGCAATCGAAATAAACACGAGAAAAGGAAGGGTTCCTGTATGAAACATCTGTTTGCGCTTTTGCTTCTCACTCTGTTGGCTGTTCCGGCAGCTGCTGCCGAAGGGCCTGCCGTGGTTGTCGATGGTGCCGATTTTGATTTCGGGCAGGTTTTTCAGGGTGAAAAGGTCGACCATACCTTCCGCTTTATGAATGGCGGGGATGAGCCTCTGATGATCGACAGGGTGCGTAGTTCGTGCGGCTGCACCGCCGCGCTTCTTTCGGCGAAAGTGGTCGGGGCCGGTGATGTGGCGGAACTCAAAGCGACCTTCGATTCTACTCGGTTTATGGGGCCTGTAGTCAAAACCATATACCTCTATTCCAACGATCCCACCCAACAGGTGACCGAACTGCATCTTCGTGGCACGGTCAAGCAGGAACTGGTGTTGAGTCCCTCGAGGGTCGATCTGCAGACGCTGGTAGTCGGTTCGACCAAAGAGGTGTCTGTCTCGTTGAACAACCAGGGGGCGAAAACGCTCGACCTGCTCTCGGCTCAGGCGACTTCGCCGGAACTTCAGGTCGAGCTGGCCAGCGACCAGGTCGCCGCCGGGGAGTCGGTTGAGTTTACGATTCGCGCGACCCCCAAGGCCGGAACATCCCGGGTCAGCGGCTACGTTCTGGTGCAGACCAGCAGCGACCGAATCCCTGAGTTGCGGCTTCCGGTGTACGGTGTCGTCTCCCCGGAGAAAAAATAGCCGAAAGCCGCTTCTGCGGCGCTGACTTTGCCCCTTTCCAGAAAGGCCCCTGCTTCGGCAGGGGTCTTTTGTCGTTTTATCAGAAATTTTGCATGTTTGAGGTTGAAAGAGCCTGTTCAATGCCTATAATTAATAGTCAATTTGTTTTCGCTTAAATAGTCTTTGTATCGACAAGGAGGATTCATGGATCAGGACTCCATCCCACCGGCAAAGCGCCGGATTTTTCTTCTGACCCTTTTGGGTGGTGTCGGCGCCGTTCTGGCTGCGGCCTCCGGGTGGCCCGTTTGGAGGTTCCTCTCCCCCAGGGGGGACGAGGGGGGCGCCGAGAAGGTTCAGGTCGCCCGCAGCATGGTTGAGGTGGGGAAGGCCCACTTCTTCAGCTTTCGCGGGCAGCCGGCCGTGGTGCTGCAGACGTCGGCCGGTAGTTTTTCCGCTTTCGGCGCGGTCTGTACCCATCTGGGGTGCATCGTCAAATGGGTGCCTGAAAAAGGGGAGTTTCTCTGCCCCTGCCATGCCGGGAGGTTCTCCACCGAGGGAGCCGTTTTGGGTGGGCCTCCGCCCAAGCCGTTGGAATCGATTCCTGTCGCCATTGAAGGCGACCAGCTCTTCGTCGGATAGGAGGGGCCATGCCCGGGTTGAAGCATCTGATAGATTTTATTGACTCCCGTCTCGGTTTCCGCGATATCATCGAGGACAACCTCACCAAATACCTTCTGCCGCGCAATGTGAATGTCTGGTACACACTGGGGGCCGTGCTGATGACCCTGTTTGCCATTCAGATTGTCACCGGCATTCTGCTCCTGGTCTACTATGTGCCGAATCCTGAAGAGGCCTTTGCCAGTGTTCAGAAAATTATGAACGAGGTCCCCTACGGCTGGCTGATTCGTTATCTGCATGCGGTCGGCTCCAACGTCATCATCATCGTTCTGCTGCTGCACATGCTTTCGGTGCTGTTCATGGGAAGCTACAAGGGGCCCCGCGAACTGACCTGGATTTCGGGGTTTGTCATCTTCAACCTGTCACTCGGACTCTGTCTCACCGGCTATCTTCTGCCCTGGAGCCAGCTTTCATTCTGGGCCACCACCGTGGCTACCGATGCGGCCGGGGCCGTTCCGGTGGTCGGTGACCACCTGGTGCGTTTTCTGCGCGGCGGACCGATGGTCGGGGAAACCACCCTGGGGCGGTTTTTTGCCCTGCATGTTATGGGAATGCCCCTTGCGCTGGGACTCCTGGTCGGTTTTCACCTCTTCTGCGTTCGCCGGGTGGGCATTTCCAAACCCCCATTCGGCCCCGATTACACCCCCGAAGAGCCGCGTATGTATTTTGAACACCAGGAACACCATGGGGGGATTCCCTTCTTTCCCAACTACGTGATCAAGGATGTTGCGGTCATCTCGTTTTTTCTGGCCTTTTTGTGTGCGGTGGTCTTTTTCGCTCCGCAAATTTTCATTCCGCCCGATGCGCTGGTGCCGGCAGATCCCTTCAACACCCCGGAACATATCAAGCCCGAGTGGTATTTTCTCTGGGCTTACCAGACCCTCAAGGTCTTCCCCAGTGAGTTTCTCGGTTTGGCGGCGCAGGGCGCTTTCATGACCTTTCTGGCCCTGCTGCCGTTTATCGACCGCGGAGTGGAAAGGCGCCCGACCAGACGACCGGTATTCGTCACCTGTTTTATCCTCGGCATCTTCATTTTTGTGGCCATTTCAATCTGGGGGCATTATTCATGATGAGGTCTTCTCTCTTGTCGTTTAGATCCTGGGGGATGGTGTTTGTTCTGGCGGTCGTGCTCTGGCCCGGCATGGCCTTCTCTGACGAGACGGTCTGCATCCAGTGCCACAGCGGTCAGGGGGGGCACCTGGAGGAGCCGGTGCTTCTCTGGAAAAATAGTATTCATGCCGCCAATGGTAATTCGTGTCACGGCTGCCATGGCGGCGACCCGACCGACTTCGGGATGGCCATGAGCCCCCAGAGGGGATTTGTCGGTGTGCCTGAACCGGATGACATTCCCGCTTTCTGCGGCCGTTGCCATGTCGGGGTGCTCGAGGATTACAAGGACAGCGCCCATGGCCAGGCCCTCGGGGCGGGTGGCCCTAATTGCGTCACCTGTCATGGCAGCCACGGCGTTAAAAAGGCTTCTTCCGATTTGATCAACGCCGAGGACTGTTCCCGGTGCCACGAGTACGGTCGCGCCGAAAACATCAAGGCGGCGATTGTCGAAACCGACCAGGTCATTGACGGACTCGAGCAGAGTCTTGCCAAGCTGTACCGGGTCGGAATCGATACCGAAGGCTTAAAGGGGGCCGTTTTTGCCGAGCGCAACCGTTTCCACCGCATTTTCCATAGTGTCGATGTGGAAAAGGTGAAGGAGCACACGGGTGATGTTCAGAGCAAACTCGAAAACGTCGGCCGGCAGATCGCCGGTATCGAGGGCGAGCTGTTCAACCGCAAGCTGATCGGCGGCGGTGTGGTGGCCCTTTTCCTGCTCTCCGGTGTGGTGGCCTGGCTGGTTCGCAAGACCTACGAGGAAGATGAGTAGGGTGTAGAAGCGTCGCTGTAAAAATTGTCCATCGGTAAAAAAAGGGCCCGCCAAGTGCGGGCCCTTTTTGATTGTTCGGGAAGCAGGCGGGTGGCCGAAGGTGAAACTGGCTACTCGAGATTCTCCACGAAGATCACGATCTGCCAGCGCTCGGTCGGGGTGAGCTTGTTTTTGAAGGCCGGCATGCGGCCGAAGCCGAGGGTGATACGTTTGTACAGGTCGGCGTCGCTCAGCTCTTTGATACGCTGCTGCGGAAATTGCGGTGGGGGCGGGGTGAACTTTTGCCCGACCTTGCCCGGTTGGCCATCGGAAGTGCCGTGGCACAGGGCGCAGTTGATGGTGTACAGATGTTCTCCCTGGCGTTTCGATGCGTCATCGGCCGTTAGCGGGTTAGACAGGCTGTCGCCCCAGCCTATGGCTTTTTCGCGCCCCTGAATCGGCACCGCATCGGCCGGGCCGCTTCTTCGCGGCGCCTCCTGGGCCTTGACCGAGGGCTGGTCGTGCATGTCGCTGCATCCTGCAGCCAGCAGAGTCAGCAGGACCGCAGTCAGTATTCCCTGGTAAAAAGGGCTCATGGTGTGACCTCGTCGCTGAGGACCCGAATGGCGCCGTGGCGCCTCAAAACCGTTTCCGCTGTCTGTTTCGAAGGGGAGTCGCTCACCGTTACCGAGACGCCGATCAGCCCGTCGGCGATGGCCGGGTCGTACAGCCGTTTTTTGCGGGCCGGCAGTTTCATCTCGAGCAACATCCCGGCGATGGTGCCGATGAGAGCGAAAAGCATCGCTGTCTCGTAAGTGATGATGCCGGTGGGGAAGAGGGCGATGATCGGCTTCTCTCCGGTACGCAGCGGATAGAGCCAGGCGGTTCCGGCGGCCAGCAGAAAACCGAGGGCCGCGCCGGCCAGGCCTCCGGCAAGGCTCACCCAGTGAAACCAATGCCTGGGCTGCCCTTTGACCAGAACGCCCTCCGGATAAGGGACCGAGGTCAGCGACGTGATGCGGTTCTCGTCGATTCCGGAGGTCACCATTTCGTCGATCGATGCGGCAGCCTGTTCGATGCTGTTGAAGACCCCCAGAAGTTCCACTCTCAGTCCTCCTGAATGATGGTTGGCATTTCCGAGCGTCCGACCTTCGAGCTTTGGGCCAGGGCTTCGTTTTCCTCGCGGACATCGCTGATCGCCACGATGGGGAAGAACTTGGCGAACAGGGTGTAGAGCAGCCCGAACAGAGCGAAGGCCGCGGCCATTACCGACAGCTCGACCCACGAAGGGGTGTAGCTGCCCCAGGCGAAGGGGATGTTCTTGTGCGACAGGGAGGGGACCAGAATCAGGAATCGCTCGATGAACATGGCCAGGTTGACCAGCAGGGTGATCACCAGCAGGGCGGGGATCGAACGCCTGACTCGCCGGAAGCAGAGGGCGATAATCGGAACCAGGGTGTTGCCGAGCAGCATCAGAGCCAGCAGCGGGGTGTAGCGGGTGGCGATGAACGAGAAGACCTCCCACTCGATCGGCTTGTTCCCGTACCAGGCGGTCAGGACTTCGGCGAAATAGAAGTAGGACCAGAACAGGGTCACCACCAGCAGCAGCTTGGCCATGTTGTCGAAATGGACCGGCAGCAGGTAGTCCTGCAGCCTGAATGCCTTGCGGATGATGATCATCAGGGTGATCACCGCGGCAACTCCCGAGGTGATGGCGCCGATGACGAAATAGGGGGCGAAGATGGTGCTGTGCCACCCCGGCACCAGGGTGACGGCGAAGTCCCAGGCGACGATGGAGTGCACCGAGACCGCCACCGGTATGATCAGGCAGGCCATCAGGGTGGAGGCCTTGCCGTAGATGCTCCACTCCCGGGCGGTGCCTCGCCACCCGAGGGCGAGCAGGGCGTAGATGCGGCGCCTCATTCCCTGCGCGCGGTCCCGGGCGATGGCCAGGTCGGGGAGCAGGCCCAGGTAGAGAAAGAGGGTGCTGCCGATGATGTAGGTGTTGATGGCCATCATGTCCCAGAGCAGGGGGGAGCGGAAGTTGGGCCACAGGCCGTACTGGGTGGGGAGGGGGATCATGTAGTAGAAGGTCCAGTTGCGGCCGAGATGGATTAAGGGGAAGAGACCGCCGACGGCGATGGAGAAGACGGTCATCGCCTCGGCGCCCCGCAGAATGGGACGGCGCCAGTTGGCCCTGGAGAGGCGCAGGATGGCGGAGACCATCGTCCCCGAGTGGGAGAGGCCGACCCAGAAGACGAAGTTGACGATATAGAACCCCCACATGACCGGGCGGTTGATTCCTGTGACGACCATGCCGGTGAGCAGCTGCACGGAGAAGGCGTACAGCCCCCAGGCGACGATGGCGCCGAGGATAAAGGCCAGCACATACCACTTTAGGCCGGGGGGCCGGTTGGAGGAGAGCAGGGCCTGGTTGATGCGGGGGATGGTGGCGCCTTGTTCATCCGGCATGTTCATGGCCGCCCCCTTTCAGGTAAATCACCGAGGGGTCGGTGCCGAGGTCCTCGAACAGGCGAAACCGACGCGGGCTGCGGGCGAGCCGGGAGACGTGGCTATCCGGGTCGGCCAGGTTGCCGAAGACGATGGCCTGCGGCGGACAGGTCTGAGAGCAGGCCGGCTGCACTTCTCCATCGTGAATGTTTCGCCCCTCGATGCGGGAGGTCTCCCTGGCGCGGCGGATGCGCTGAACGCAGAAGGTGCATTTTTCCATGACCCCGCGGCTGCGCACCGTGATGTCTGGGCTGAGCTGGTCGGACAGCGGCTTGGGCCAGTGCGGCTCGCTGAAGTTGAACACCCGCACGGCGTAGGGGCAGTTGTTGGCGCAGTAGCGGGTTCCGACGCAGCGGTTGTAGACCTGGCCGTTCAAGCCTTCCGGGGTGTGGTAGCTGGCATAGACCGGGCAGACCGGTTCGCAGGGGGCGTCGTCGCACTGTTGGCAGAGCATCGGCAGAAAGCGGGCGCGCACGTTGGGAAACTCCCCTTCCCAGTAGCGCTCGATTCGGAGCCAGTGAAGGTTGCGCCCGCGGGCGATCTGCTCCCGGTCGGAGATCGGAACGTTGTTCTCCGCCTGGCAGGCGACCACGCAGGCGCCGCATCCGGTACAGCGGTCGAGGTCGATGACCATGCCCCAGCGGTATGTGCTGTTTTCCTCTTTCATGACCACCTGCCTTGCGGGTTGGTTCGGCTGTTTGAGCCAGCGGACGGTGAAGACGTTCGATTAAATCCCCAGCAGTTCACCCCGGTAGCTCCCCTCGGGGTGCCCGGCGGTCACCAGGTCACCGGGGGAGACCCGACTGACCCGCACCCGGTTGGCGCCCCATGCGGGGAGTCCGCTGGATTCATCGACAAGGGGGGCCAGCAGGTCCAGGGTATTGATGCCCCGCTTCATGGCGTAGCGCCCCATGCCCCTGTGCCCCTGGCCGATCGGTATGGCCACCACTTCGGGCCGGATGCCGGGATAGAGGACGGCCGGCAGCTTCAGCATCCCCTGCGGGGAGCGTACTTCGACAAGGTCCCCCTGTTCGATCCCCATCTCGGCCGCCGTCTTCGGATTGATCTCGAGCCAGCTCCCCCAGACGGCGGTCGTCATCGGGTCGGGCAATTGCTGCAGCCAGGGGAGGTGGGCCTGACGGCCATCGCCGAGTACCGGCGACTGGTAGACCTGCAGGTACAGGGGGAATTCTCTGTCGCTCCCCGAGGGGGCAGCCGCCTGCACCGTGGGGAGCTCAAAGGGGTGGGCTTTTCGCCGGGCCGGGGGGGGCGGGCTGAAGGTGCCTCCGGCTTGAAGCTGCTTGTTCCACCACTGGTCCGGATCGCCGGGCCTTGAGTCGCCCTGTTGCTTTACGAGGCGGTCCTTGATCATGGCCGGGTACGATTCCCATGGCAGAGTCGTCGTGAAAGGAGCGCCGAGATCGTGCCCGGCGGCCAGCAGTACCTCGGCAAAGGCACGGGTGTCGTACAGCGGGTTGACCACCGGCTGCATCAGACCGGTTACCTGCGAACGGACGCCGGCGGCCGGCTCCACGTCTCCCCAGCTTTCAAGGGGGGTATGATCCGGCAGTATCAGGTCGGCTTCAAGGGCGGTGTCATCCATGAACGAGGCGAAACTCACCAGGTAGCTGACCCCTTCGAGGCTCTGGCGGAATCCGAACGCCTTGGGGACCGAGTAGGCCGGGTTGGCGCCGTGAATGAGGGCCAGGTCGATTTCGCTACCCTCCATTTTGGCGATCAGATCGACCATCGACCTGTTTGAGGACTGCACCTGGTGCATGGAAGAGGGCGGCAGATAGACGCCGCCTTCCTCGGCCTGGTTGCCGATGAGGAGGTTGAGCAGATTGACAGCTTTGAGGGTCTCGAGGCCGTTGGCCTGCCAGGCTGCTCCGTCCCCGGCCATGGCCAAAGCGGGGCGGATCGTGGCGAAGTCTCTGGCGGTGGCCAGGATCTCCCGGGCGCTGAGGCCGGTGGCCTGGGCAACTTTGTCGGGGGAGAACTCAGCCAGGAACTGAATTAGTTGACCGGGGTCGATTCCTGCTGCGGCAAGAGCTTGGCGATCGTAGTGGTTTTCAGTGACCAGTTCTCGGGCGATGGCCAGGGCCACCAGCATCTCGCTTCCGGGCCGGGCCGGAAGCCAGCGGTCGGCGGAGGCGGCGGTCAGCGACAGGCGCGAGCCGACATAGCTGAACCGCCCCCGCACCGTTGGCCGGGCCTGGCGCATGGCCCCAAAAGCCCTGCCGTAGCGCACTGGGGAAAGGTGGGTTTCGATAAAGTCGGCGCCGAAGCTGAGCAGGTACTGGGTTTTTTCGATGTCGAAATCGGGGAGGGCTTCTGTGCCGAAGCTAGTTTTCGAGGCCCCGTAATGCCACTCCCGGGCAGAGAACTCCCAGGCCAGGTGGTGGACCGGGCCGAACGGTTCGATGAAGCGGCGCACCAGATCGGCCATCGTTCCGGAGAGGGGGGAGGTCAGCAAGGCCATTTTGCCGCCCTGTTTCTCTTCGAGCAGTGGAGAGAGCCGGCTGATGAGCAGATCGAGCCCTTCTTCCCATGAGATTGGGCTGAATTGTCCCGAGCCGCGGGGGCCGGTGCGTTTCAGCGGCTGGCGGATGCGGTCGGGGTGATAGAGTTCCTGCAGGGCCGCCTGTCCGCGGGCGCAGAGGCCGCCCCGGTTGACCGGGTGTTTCGGGTTCCCCTCGATCTTTTTGGCGCGCCCTTCCGAGACTCGCACCAGGATGCCGCAACCGGCCGGGCACTGGCAGCAGGTGCTGGCGTAGTAGCTGGCCTGCCCCGGGTGGATGCCGTCTTCCGGGGCGACAAGAAAGGGAATCAGCTGTTCGTTCGCCTTGCGGCACCCGGCAAGCAGTGTGGCGGTCGCCGACATCCCGGTCAGTTGCAGAAAATCGCGTCGCTTCATGGGGACTCCAAAGGGCTCTGTTGGCTGATGTACTGCCCGAATGGCGGTGTTTATTCTCCTGCAAAAAGGTTCAGATATGGCAGGTCCAGCAGTCGATGCTTGCCTGGCGTTCCCTGTGGCATCCCAGGCACCAGCCCATTTTCAGGCTGGCAACCCGGGTGATTCGATCCATTGTGCCGACATCTCCGTGGCAGGCGGCACAGTCGATTCCTGCTCTCAGATGCATCCGGTGAGTGAAGTAGACATGGTCCGGCAGGTGGTGAACCCTGACCCAGGGGATCGGTTCCTTGCGCTGCCAGAAATCGATCATGGTTTTGACCTCGGGGGCGTCTGCGGCGATGTGGAGGTGGCACTCCACGCAGGTGGCTACCTCGGGAATACCGGCAATGGCGGCTTGCGGTGCCTGGCGATGGCAATAAAGGCAGTCGATGCCGTTTTCGGCGACATGAAGGCTGTGGCTGAAATCGACAGGCTGCTTTGGTGAACGGTCGCGCGTGTCGAGCGGAAGATGGTAGAAGAGCGCGAGGCCGCCGAAGACAATGCCGCCCGCGGCTGCGAACAGTAGAAACATCGTCAGTTTGCTCATGGCATACCGATTCTGGTGTCGGGTAGATTGGAAATGCTTAAACGGTGATGAGATATCTACCCTCTAGGGTAGCAGTTAAAGGCGGGGTGTCAAACCGGGGTTATCGGGAGAAACTCTCCTTGAGTTCGTTGTAGGCCCTTTCGATATTAAAGGGGATGAACTGGTCGTAGCCGTCGAGGTTCTCGTATTTGGGAAGGGCAAAGGATTGTTTGGTCTGTTCGAGGGTGTCCCCCCGTTCGATGTGCATCAGCACCTCAGTGACGAAATCCTTGAAAAAAGCCTTGAACCGGGAAACTTCGGCAACCGGGCTGACCGGGCCGTAGCCGGGGATGACCTTTTGGGCTCCTAATCGCTCGAGAAACTCGATGGCCATGAGCCAGTCTTTCATATACCCTTCGCCCATATAGCCGACGCTGTGAATGAAGACCAGGTCGCTGGTGAAGAGAACTCCAGCCTCGGGGATAAAGACGATGGAGTCCCCGTCGGTATGGGCCTTGCCGATGTTGGTGACAATGATGGTCATCCCGCCCAGTTTGAGGGTCATGCCGTCGCTGAAAAAGAGTGCGGTGCGCTCGAAATCGCGCCTCTCATCTTCGACGGACTGCCATCCCTGCCAGGACATGATGATGTCGCTTGCCGGGGGGAAGTCGAAGTCGATGTAGGAGTAGCCCTTGTGGTGGTGGGGGAGGATG
>CALZIC010000062.1 GCA_945787285.1 uncultured Desulfuromonadales bacterium | reverse complement strand
CGACCGAAGAGGATGAAATGGGCCCCTTTTACCGTCCCGGCGCCCCCATACGCTCCAGCATCGGGCAGGGCTACCTGCTCAGCGGCAACGTCCTTTCCGCCGCCGACTGCAAGCCGATCGCCGCAGCGCGCATCGAACTCTGGCAGGCCGGTCCCAAAGGCCGCTACGACGACGCCCACCGCGCCACCCTCTTCTCCGACCGTAAGGGGAAATACGAATTCGAAACCGATTTCGCTCCCCCCTACTTCACCCGCCCCCCGCATATCCACATCCGCGTCGCGGCCAAAGGTTTTCAGACCCTGGTCACCCAGCACTACCTGCAACAGGGAACCACCCGAGGGACCTTCGACCTGGTGCTGGTGCCGGTTCGCTGAACCGGCTGCAGATTCCGCAGATAAGATCCTTTCTTTCTGAACCACTTCATAGGTTAAGTGGCTAACAGGAGACACTCCAAGTCTACCTACTCGCCCCAGAGACCCAAATCCCACATGTGCCATGAATTTTTCGGTTGGTAAACTAAGACCTTGTCCTGAATCTCGTACCCGATCCTCGTGTTCAGGCGGATGATGTCGGCCAAAGTCGTGTTCTCCAACATTTGGAGCTCAACCCCCCGGTACACGTTTTGGTACCAGAACCGATCTCCGTCGCGGAGGCGTTCGAATTGACCCTTGAGGACATGGAAGAACAGTTCGCCGACCATGGCGTCGAAAACGTGATCCTCCGCCAGGCCGCCGACCCAGACATCGATCTTGTCGACGTCTCCGAAAATCGTCTCGAGCTTGTCCTGAACCACCGGGTCGGAAGAGATATCAGCGAAACTGCTCACTGGATCCAAACCTAAATCGACCCTGGCCTGGTTATAACCCGGCAGGCCATGGTCCCGCCCACGCTGCATATTGAGAGCCACCAGATCGAAAGGTTGTCGGAACAGGGTGTTGCGTACGCCGTCGACCACCAGCGCATCCACTTCCTGGGCAACCTGCGAAGCGAGCCCCCTGAGCAGGGGCTCGATGCCCGTGTTAACAAGTTCCTGCGGAGCGAAGAAGGCTTCGCCCAAAGCCAGATGGCCCTCAGGGATCGGTTTGGCAAACGCATTCAGGCGGAGGAGGGTCGGGGAAAGCATGCTGTGGCCGAAGCGGTAGGCGGCAGTCGAAAAGATGTTGCTGATCCCGGGGTCGACCTCCGGTTGGTAGCCCACGTAGGGCTCCAGGGCATAGGGACCCAATAGCAGGGGCAGGAACTCCTTGTAGGTGATCACCTGCATCTCGGCGCCGACGATGGAGCGGGCCCGCTGGTAGACCTCTTCCCCGCTCAGAAACGGGTGAGTCGCCTTGATCCAGCGCGCGAGACGGTTGTGCTCCCGCACAAAGAGGGTGGGAACCGCCGTCAGACCGACTTGTTCATTGGCCCGCAGGTCCCCGGCCAAAAAGAGGGTCGGGTCTGGCCCCCCGTCGTTGTCAAGCCCTTCGGTGTTGAAGGGAAGAAGGCCTCCAGGGCTCATCTTGAGGCGGCCGGTACCGTCGTAAGTGCGCAGCGCCGCCGCCCGCACCGGATCCGATCCATAGACATTGGAGGCATCGATAAACGCGGTGATGTTGTTGATCTGTTGTCGAGGATTGTCCGTGCCGGTCGCCGGATCATAGGCGGAACGAAACAGGGGAATCTCTGTACCGGGGGCAAAGTAAGGGTCATCTTCCGGCACCGGGATAGGCAGATATTCACCGGTGTGTCCGTTGAGATCGATATCGTGGTCGAGAAATTGGCCCCACTGCCAGAAGAGGTCGCTTGCTCCCGCCGCGTTGGGCACAGAATCGGTTTGCGCACAGCCGATATTACTCACCACGCGGGTGCTGGGGCGATCGGCGCCGGCCGGCTCAGAATATCCATTCCCATAATAGGCGCCGGTGAGGCGGAGAAGTTGGATGCCGACCGCCCCCCTCTGCGGATGGTCGATATTGTTGCCGTAGCCGTCAATGGTGCGAAATACTCGATCCTGAGAATGCCCGAAAGGCAAAGGGTCGTCCCCCCCAAGTCCCTCGCCAGGGCCGAGGTTGAACAATTCTGCGCCCGCTGGCACCGGCAGCAGTACAACAGCAAAGAAGATCAATGCCGCAAAGACTCCTCCCCCTTTCCTCATCATCTTTCTCCTTTTTTTCGTATGGTCCCCAGTCGGGCATAAGCTGTACAAAGGCGAGGCCATTCGCTTTCAGGCCCGTGAAAAACGAGCGAATGGCAGACCCAGGCCAAGACGGACTCAATGAATCTGCTCTCATAAAAGCAACGTCCGCGCCAAACACATAAGAGATTGATATTTCGGGATTTTTACTTGAATTTTTCTTTAAAGGGGCATCAAAGTGTAAAGTTATGCTACAGGCCTTTACAGGCTTTTACAGGCATTCCACCCGGGGTAAGTTATGCCTACCTGAGCCGGGAGACGGCGGAATCGCCCCCCCCATTACGAGATGTGGACCAAAGCTTTTCGACAAGCCCCAACGGGCAAATTCCATGCGCCCCCTGTGCAGGTTTTTTAATGCGACGTTCCACTATGTTATACTTTGGCGGACCAATCCTCGTTCGAAACGGGTCCCGGCATGAAGACCAATCTGAAGCTGAAGCTCCTTTTCGCCAACCGCGCCATTAATATCGTTTCAATGGAAGTCGACGAGATCAAGGGGGACAAAACTTTCGTCTATCTCGAAATCGAAAGGGACGAGCACCCGGGCTGGAGCGAAACGCTTTTCCACAGTATCAGGAAGATTCCCGACCTTATCGATATCGAGGAAATCCGCACCCTGCCCCAGGAGAAGCGGGAAAAAAGCCTCCAGGTGGTCCTCGACAGCGTCAGCGACGGCATCCTTTCGGTGAACGACGAAGGCGAACTGGTCTTTATGAACAGCGTCGCCCGAAGGATTCTGAACTGCGCAGACCGCGGCCTCGTTGGGCAGCATATCATAGAGCTCGACATCGCCGACCGCAGCGTCCTCGCCTGCCTGGAGGGGAAGAGCTTCGTCAACGAGAAGCGCAACATCATGGCCAAGGGGGGGCGGTATCAATACCTGGCCAGCGGACACCCCATCGTCGACTCGGCGGGGCGCATCGTCGGCGCCGTCGAGGTCATGAAGGACATGAAAGAGGTCAAGGAGCTCGCCTCTGCAGTCAGCGAGTCCGCCCAGGCCACCTTCAGCGACATCGTCGGGGACAGTCCGGCGCTCAAGGAGGCGATACGATTCGCGCAGACGATCGCCCCCACCGACTCTACCGTCTGCATCTGTGGGGACAACGGCACCGGCAAGGAGCTCTTCGCCAGCGCCATTCATCTCGAAAGCGGCCGCAGCGGCCCTTTTATCCCCCTCAACTGCGCCGCCCTGCCCGAGCAGCTCCTCGAGAGCGAGCTTTTCGGCTATGTGGGGGGCGCCTTCACCGGGGCCCGAAAAGAGGGGAAAGGGGGGCTTTTCGAAATGGCCAGCGGCGGCACCCTCTTCCTCGACGAAATCGGGGAAATGCCCCTGAGCCTCCAGGCCAAGCTTCTGCGGGTGCTGCAGGAGGGTAAAATCCGCAGAATCGGGGGGATGACGGAGATTCCCGTCGATGCCCGGATCATTACCGCCACCAACAAGGATCTGGAGCAGATGGTAGCGGAAAAGGAGTTCCGCGAGGACCTCTATTACCGCATCAGCGTCTTTCCCATCCGTATCCCCGCCCTCAAAGAGCGGAGGGAGGATATCCCCGACCTGGCGGAGCACTTTCTCTTCCAGCTCGGTACCAAGCTCAATAAAAGGCACCAGCTGCTCATCGACGAAGCGATGAACAAGCTGACCAGGCACGACTGGCCGGGCAATGTCCGGGAGCTGCGCAACGTCATCGAACGCGCCGCTATTCTCTGCACCGGAGAGTGCATCGGCGAGGAATGCATCCTTTTCAGCTTTGAAATCGGTAAGGGCCAGACCGAGGAGGTCCTCCCCGCAGCAGAGGGCCTCTCTCTGCATGAGCAAACCGGCCGGTACGAAGCCCGGATTATCGCGGACGCTCTGCGCAAATCGCCTAGCATTCGAAAAGCCGCGAAGGCTCTCGGCCTCTCCCATACTGCCCTTCTCAAAAAGCTGAAGAAGCACAACCTCAGCGTGGAAACAAAATGAACCACTGGTAGCAAAAGCTTCCAAAACGGAAAAAACCCTGTCATCCAATGAGCTTGACCGTCATCTCCCCCCTTTGGTGGCACGAAAAGTTTCCATTTCAGCTTGATCCTTTCCGTGGGCTCCCGCCCTCCCTTCCCCATTTCGACCCAAATATAAAACATTTTTTTATCTTTCGGCATTTTTTTCAAAAAAACACACTCCACTGTTTTTTCGACGACTTGGCAACATCCTGTGGACGAAACCTTATCGGAATGCTGTCTCTTTTCAGGCTTGCGATAAAAAAACATCTCCCCATTGGCAAGCATGTTGCGATGAACAGAAACCAAACACAAACGATGTTTGAATTTTACACCTAGACATAAGGCATTCGTAAGCTACTGAAGGTCGTCACTTTTAATTGGGTCCATGGTTTAGGGCAGGTTTCAACGAAGGATTAATCATTCTGCCGAAAAAGCAGCACTAACAGGGTTAAAAACCCAAGGAGAAAAAAATGATCGTAGGAATTCTGAAAGAAATCAAAACCGAAGAAAATCGCGTTTGCATGACCCCTTCGGGTGTCGAGGTGATGAAGAGGAACGGCCACCAGGTACTGGTGGAAAAGGCTGCTGGCGAAGGGAGCGGATTCAACGACGCGGACTATGTCGCCGCCGGCGCCGAAATCGTCGCCACCAACAAGGAAGTGTTCAAGCGCTCGGACATGGTCATGCACGTTAAGGAGCCTCAGCCCAGCGAGTACGACCTCATCCGCGAAGGGCAGATCGTCTTTACCTATTTCCACTTCGCCGCATCGGAAGAGCTGACCCGGGCCATGATGAAGACCGGCTCCGTCGCCATCGCCTACGAAACCATCGTCGGCCGCGACGGCACCCTTCCCCTGCTCACCCCGATGAGCGAAGTGGCCGGCCGCATGGCCGCCCAGCAGGGCGCCAAGTACGTGGAAAGGGCCCAGGGCGGGCGCGGCATCCTCCTCGGCGGAGTTCCCGGCGTGGCTCCGGCCACGGTTCTGGTCATCGGCGGCGGCGTTGTCGGCACCCACGCGGCTCAAATGGCCTGCGGCCTCGGCGCCAAAGTCTACCTCCTCGACACCAGCCTCGAGCGCCTGCGTCACCTCTCCGAAGTGATGCCCAAGAACTGCTTCCCCATGATGTCGAGCCCGGCCACCATCCGTGAACTGGCCAAAGAGGCGGACGTCGTCATCGGCGCGGTACTGCTGCACGGAGCCAAGGCTCCCAAGCTCATCACCCGCGACATGCTCGGGACCATGAAGAAGGGCGCGGTGATGGTCGACGTCGCCATCGACCAGGGCGGGTGCTTCGAAACCTCCCACCCCACCACCCACACCGAGCCGATCTATGAAGTCGACGGAATCATGCACTACTGCGTGGCCAACATGCCTGGCGCCGTCCCCCTCACTTCGACCGTTGCCCTGACCAACGCTACCCTCCCCTACGCCGCGGCCATCGCCAACAAGGGCTGGAAGCAGGTAGCTCTCGAGGATGCCGGCATCAGGGAAGGCCTCAACGTGGTGAGCGGCCAGGTGACCTACAAAGGAGTGGCCGACGCCTTCGGCATGGAGTACACGCCTGTGGAGACTTTGCTCGAAACTGCCGCAACAAGCGACGCGGCCTGATCGCCCAGCAACTTGGCGGAGGCCCGGAAGGGTTCGGGCCTCCGCCGCCTTTTGTTGAGTCCAGCAATTGAATAACGAGTCGGCACAAGCAAAAAAGGGGAGTACATCATGGACAATATATTTCAATCGCTCGAATCTGTAATCGGCCAGATCGGAGGCTGGATCTGGGGCCTGCCCATGATCGTGCTCCTTGTCGGCACAGGGCTCTTTCTGACCATCGCCCTTCGTGGTCTGCAGTTCAGAAAGCTCGGCCACGCCCTCTACCTGGGCCTCATCAAACGCAAGGAAGAGGGCGATCTGCCCGGGGACATCTCCCACTTTCAGGCGCTGATGACGGCTCTTTCGGCTACCGTCGGCACCGGTAACATCGCCGGGGTGGCCACCGCCATCACCGTCGGGGGCCCGGGTGCCCTCTTCTGGATGTGGGTCACCGGCCTGGTCGGCATGGCCACCAAGTACGCCGAGGCGGTTCTGGCCGTCAAGTACCGGGTCAAGGACAAGAATGGCAACATGTGCGGCGGCCCCATGTACTACATCTCCCGCGGGCTGGGCTGGAAGAAGACGGCCAAGGCCTTTGCCCTCTTCGGGGCGGTAGCGGCCTTCGGTGCCGGCAACCTGGTGCAGTCCAACTCCGTCGCGGCGGTCGTCAATGCCAACTTCGGCATCCCCACCATCCTCACCGGTTTCCTCCTCATGCTGGCGACCGGCGCGGTAATCCTCGGCGGCATCAAGAGCATCGGCCGCATCACCGGCTTCCTGGTCCCGATCATGATCGTCTTCTACGTCCTCGGAGCGCTGGCGATCCTGCTCTTCAACATCGGTCAGGTTCCGGCCGCCCTGGCCCTGGTCTTCGAAAGTGCCTTCAACCCCACCGCGGCCAGCGGCGGTTTCCTCGGCGCCGGGGTCATGCAGGCGCTGCGCATGGGTGTAGCCCGCGGTATCTTCTCCAACGAGTCCGGCCTCGGCACCGCGCCTATCGCGGCGGCCGCCGCCAAAACCAAGCACCCGGTCACCCAGGCGCTGATCTCCATGACCCAGACCTTTATCGACACCATCGTCGTCTGCTCCATGACCGGTCTGGTGATCATCCTGACCGGCACCTGGACCTCCGGCAAAACCGGCGCTGCGCTGACCTCCATCGCCTTCCAGACCGGAATGCCCGGCAACTGGGGCGGCCTGATCGTCGCCTTCGGCCTGATCCTCTTCGCCTACTCCACCATCGTCGGCTGGAGCTACTACGGGGAAAAGTCCATAGAATACCTCCTCGGCGAGCGGAGCGTCATGCCCTACCGCATCGTCTTCGCGGCGGTGGTCTGGGTCGGCGCCACCATGAAGCTGAGCCTGGTCTGGGGTCTCTCCGACGTCTTCAACGGCCTCATGGCCTTCCCCAACCTGGTCGGCCTGGTCGCCCTCTCTCCGGTGATCGTCAGCGAAACCCGCAAGTACTTCGCCAGCGACCTGGAGAGTTCGGTGGCAACCGGTGACAAGTGCAAAGTTCAGGGGTGAAAACAGGTTCGAGGTTCGAGATTCGAATCTTAGGGAAGAAATTCTGATTATCCGGTAACCTACCCCTGGCTTCTGACAAAGAGCGCACCTTGATCTGTTGAAAATTCCAATCTGGAACAACTAGAGCCTCCAGGTCTCAATGACCTGGAGGCTCTTGTTTTGCAGGCCTGCTTTTAGAGTTGGGACGGTGAGGGGGAGGTCTCAAGGGGTTCTTTTGGATTCAAAAGCGCCCCTCACTTCTTCCCACTAAGAGTCTGTCGGGCTTGACGGACTCCTGGCATAATCCTCGTATTCGCCGATGTAATACCCGGCAGGCTGGCCTCCGAGCTGCACCGCATCGCGATTCTGCATCGCAGCGATCCAGCCCAGAAGCGATTCGAACTTTTCCGGAATGGTGAACCCCCGGTAGTGCTGCAGCACGGCAAATCGCTCGAACCAGGGATAAAAAGCCATGTCGACAAGGCCGACCTGCCAGCCGAACCAGTACGGCCCCTCCCCTTTTTGCCGCACCAGCTCTTTATCCAGGATGGCGAGAACCGCCAGCAGCTCCTCGCCAAACGCTTGGCGCTCATTTTCGGTCTGGGCCTTGAGCAGCCGATAGAAGAGTGGAACGAAGCGGGAGGAGGAGAAATCGATCCACAGCCTCGCCCGGGCCCGCAGTTGGGCCGAGGGGGGCAGCAGAGGCGGGTCCGGGGCCAGTTCATCGACATATTCGTTGATGACGAGGGACTCCTGCAGCAGAAAATCCCCTTGCCGCAGCGCGGGCACCGCCCCGGTGGGAGAAACCTCCTTGTACCAGGACGGCTTATTGCCTAGATCGATCTCGATCAATCTGAAAGGGATGCCTTTTTCCATAAGCGCCAGGCGGCTGCGATGGGCAAAGGGGCAGACCCGCGCGCTGAACAGTTCAATGAGCTCCATGGCAGACTCCGTAGTCGAAGAGGGGACACCTGGGTATCATTTTCGGCCACCGAGGCTGATAAAGCAAGGGCCTCTCTCGCACGAACCGTCCGCCAGGGCAAAAGGGGAGACTGTCCTGCCAGGTCATGCAAAAACAGCGACTGGGTACGGTGGAGTGGCGTTGTGTTGTTCGGTTGAGGAAGTTCCTGTTTGATGGGCACGTCCATGCCTCCAGCAAAACGGAGCTGCCGCGGTTGAAAGGCCGCGAACAGCTCCTCGATAGGATCATTACAGAGTCAAAGGGCTCAGGCCGCCTGGGAAAAGATAATCTCCTTTTCCAGGAAGTCGCGGATCAGGCCGGCGATGAGGTCACAGTCCTCTTCCAGGGCGAAGTGCCCCGTATCGAGCAGATGAAACTCGGTATGCTTGAGATCACGCTGGTATGGATAGGCGCCCTCTGCCGGGAAGATGTAGTCGTTCTTCCCCCAGGCGATCAGCATCGGCGGCTGGTATTCCCGGAAATAGGCCTGCCAGCTGGGATAAAGAGGCGGGTTCGAGCCGTAATCGTAGAACAACTGCAGCTGAATCTCCTTGTTGCCGGGGCGGTCAAGCAGAAACTGGTCGTGGAACCAGTTGTCGGGAGCGATGGCTTCAAGATGGCGGACGCCGTTGGTGTACTGCCACTCGGTGGCTTCGAGGGTCAGCAGACTGTTTCTCAAGGTTTCGGCATTCTCCTTAGTTTTGTCCTGCCAATAGGCCTTGATCGGGTCCCAGAAGTCCCCCAGCCCTTCGTCATAGGCGTTGCCGTTCTGCACGATCAGCGCCTCCACCCTCTCGGGATGTCTGGTCGCGATGCGATAGCCGACCGGGGCGCCGTAATCGAACAGGTACAGGCTGTATTTCTTAAGACCCAGTTTTTCAATGAAGCTGTCGACAATCTCGGCGAGGCGATCGAAGGTGTAATCGAACTCGTCGACTTTGGGCATCGCGCTGTTGCCGAAGCCGGGATAGTCGGGGGCCACAACATGAAACCTGTCCGACAGGGTCGGGATCAGGTTGCGGAACATGTGAGACGAGGTTGGAAAGCCGTGCAGCAGAAGAATCGTCGGTGCGTCTTTCTGCCCCGCCTCACGGTAGAAGATCTCAAGTCCTTCCACCACTATGGATTTGTGAAGCGTTTGGCGTAACATGGCTATTCTCCTTAACCTGGATCCGTGAGTTCGGGGCGGGAAAAGAGTGTAAGTGCTTGGCCTGAATAAGTGTTTCGAAAAATCTGAGTCGCACCCATAGGTTCGTCGGTGATTTTTTGAACGCTTAGGCAGGTCAATGACTTGCGCTATTGCCCGGTCAGAACTCACGGATCCAGGCTCAATTGAGGATTGTTTTGGTTCTCAATTCCAGTTTACTCCCGTTCGAGACATTCACAACACCTTCCCGGCGGTCTTTCAGGGACGCGACTGGGAAGAGAACAAAACCCTGCTAAAGTAAGGACAGAAGGATGTTACTTCATGAGGCTGTCCCATGAAAGGGAACCCCAGCAATGAATTAGATATGAACCTGGCTTCCCAGGTGCAGGAAGTGCTCTTCCCCAAGAGTTCGCCCACCTGCAGTTGGGGTTGTGCCGCCATGAAAAATCGCATGGCTCAGGGAGTGGGGGGAGATTATTTCGATATCCTCTCCAAGTCTGATGAATGTGAAATCCTCTTCATCGGCGATGTCACGGGCCATGGCCTGCATGCCTCCCTGGTCATGGCATTGCTCTACGGCTTTATCCACAATGCCTTTTTACGCACCTGTCCCTGCCTCGACATCGTCAGTCAGGTCAACGATTTTCTCCTCTCCTTTGCCACCCGGACCACCAAGCTCGATCAGTTCTTCTCCTCCACCCTGTTTTACACCATCATCAACCCCCAAAAGGGGCAATTGTCCTACGTAAATGCCTGCCACCCGGCTCCCCTGGTTCGGCGCAGCGGCAACATTATGTCATTGCCTTCAACCTCACCCCCGGTGGGCTTTTTTGAAAACCCCGAGATCAGCATGGAGCAGTTTCGGTTAGAAAAAGGCGACCGTCTGCTCTTTTACACCGACGGAATCGTCGAGGCCGAAAACCGGCATGGTGAACCCTTCGGCACCCAACGGCTGGAGGAGATTCTGCTGCAGTCCGATTGCAATCATATCGAGTTTTTGGACAAGCTTTTTGCCGAACTGGAGGACTTCGGCGCAGAGGTGACGCCCAGCGACGACAGCACGGCGATCATCATCGATTACCACAGCCCTTACTGTCGTCGCCAGGCGAACGGAACCGGCGTCTGCGGAGGGGAATAACGGAGTGTAGCAAAAACCCGGGCTTCACCTATGGCCCGTTGGACGCTGATTTTGAATCGATCAAAAAGGTTCATGGATTGCGCTGTGTGCCGGCATTCAATTCCCGGTGGTTCGGGGCTCAGTTGGTGGGAGCCTTTTTCAGGGCGGCCAGAACCGTATCGGCCACCTGTTGCGCAGCCTGCCGCCGTTCTTCCTCCGGAACCTCGTCGATGTCGAAAACATCTGCGTATTTTTTATAAACGGAGAGGGCATTGAACTGGGCCAGCTCCTTTTGGCCCTGCAGGTTCTGCAATACCCTACCGTGACAGCGGAGGGAGCACCCATCGATCAGCACGACCTGCTCCGCCTGTTTGACCCATTCGGCCATGGCTGAATGGGGGACTGAAAACAGTTCACCGTGGCAGGCACGGGCGAAGCCCTTCTCTTTGGCTACAATATTCGCGGCGAGTCGGGCTATTTCTCCCCGGATGCAGGCCCCCTCGCAGGAGAGGACCGGTACTCTTTTCTCGTGGATATTCCGCTGTCCGATGGTCTCGCCAATGGGGCAAGTTTTGTTGGTATTTTCCACCTCGATGGAAAATTTCTGATCCGATTGATTCATGGTAATCTCCAATAAGTTGAAGCGGTCACTTTTCTTCTGGCTGGCAGCATCCGTCCTTCATTCTCTCCTGCATCATGGCACCACACCCGCATTTCATTTCATCCCCGCATTTGGCCATCATTTCCGCCATTTTCTGGGGTGAACAGCAGTCCATTGCTGCGCATTTCTCTGCAAAGCCATCCTTATTGTCTGTTTTTTCGGTCGTCATCGCGTCTCTCCTTTCTTTGCCAGGGTGATTGTCTTTCTCTTCCTCTGGTATTCCTCATCATCGATCTCCCCGCGGGCGTAACGTTTGCTGAGGATCTCCAGAGCTGAGTCGGCGGCGGTTTCGTTGTGCCTTTCTTCCTTACCTTCGATGCGGTGTCGCCTCCCGGAGCAACACCCCCTTGCCCCGAATATACAAAAGGCAATCAGGATGATCGGGATCAGCCACCAAAGATGAAATCCTTCCGTTCCAGTCATATGTACCTCCTTTTCTGTCTTCAACCTGGCTCCGTGCGTTCGGGGCGGGAAAAGAGTGTAAGTGCTTGGCCTGAATAAGAGTTTCAAAAAATCTGAGGCGCACCCATAGGTTCGTCGGTGATTTTTTGAACACTTAGGCAGGTCAATGACTTGCGCTATTGCCCGGTCAGAACTCGCGGATGCAGGTTTAACCCTATAGACGGGGGAGGGGCCAGAAAGGATACAGGTTGTCTGTATTTTTTTTGGAGCCGGGTCAGGGATAGTTCATCGGTGGAGGAAAATCAGGAGGAGGTCATGCGGAGGGGGGCAGGTTAACGGTCACAGTTCTCTTTTCGGTCGCAGGCCAGTTCGCTTCGCTCATCAAGGTAAAAATTGCAATGGCTGCCCAGACTTTCCTTCAGTTTGGCTCTTGCCCGGTGCAACCTGATTTTTACCGTATCGAGGCTGACTTCGAGTATTTCGGCAATCTCACGGTTCTTAAAGCCTTCAACCTCGCTGAGGACCAGGACCATCCTGTAATCTTCCGGAAGCTGATCGATGTATTCGCGGATACAGCTGTTCATTTCCTGACGGATCAACTGCTGGTCGACATCCGGTTTTTTCTCGCCGGTCCAGACGTTGTGGTCTTCAGGCTCGGTCACATCTTCGCCGGATGACGGAACGCATTCCCTTTTCTGTTGCTTAAAAGAGGAACTGCGCAGCCTGTCTAATGCCGCATTGGTCGCAATGCGGTAGATCCAGGTGGAAAGCCGGGCTTCCCCCCTGAACTCTTGCAGCGACTTTTCGACCTTGACGAAAACCTCCTGGGTCAGATCCTCACCTTCGTTTTCCCCGAGCATGCGGGAGAGGTATCCCAGTATTTTAGGCTGAAAGGTCGTAAAAATTTCTTGAAAGTCCAATTCCTTGCCCGTCATGAAGAGCTGCTCCATCGGATGATTTGCTTCTTCTTCAAAAGTTGGCAGGTTTGCCCTTCGGGCGAAAATCGAATGCCAGGTTTAACCCGATTTAAGCCACTCCAGCGCAGCTTCTTTATCCTGGTAGGCAAAGAGCTTTATTTCGGCCTCAACAAAATGTTTGGCGACCCGTGGCAGAATCGATAGAAAACTACTGTCTGTCACGGCGGCCACTTTTTCAATTTTCCGATGATGGTCCTTGACGAATTTTATATGGGACACCAACGCCGCGAAGTTATCCCAGCCAGGGAAGGATTCCGCGTAGATCATCAGGCCGCTGAGTTTGCCCATTTTTTCGATGTAGGGATCGACTTCCTCGGCCAGTTTCTCGAAATCCGACACCTCCAGGGGGCCTTCAGGTGTAATGACGAGGATGTTTTCGTCGAGCATCAGTTCGTTATTCAGCATTTGTTACTCCCCTCCTTGGAAAATTTAACCTACCGTGTCCATATCTATAATATCAGTATCTTCGGGTACAACAAGGGAATGCCTGTGCCAACTCCACCCAATCTCCTGGCAGCGAAAACATTCATTGAAATTTTTTTCATGTTATTTATCGGCAGCTTGAGCTATGCTCTGCAGTTGATTGAGTGTGGCATTTACGTATCCGTTCCTGTTGCCCTGCTCTTGACAGGTCGGATCGCGTTTAAAAGAATGCCCCCAAAAAGAGGATTGCCCATGCTTAAAAAGCTTGTATCGACAGGTCGGATCGCGTTTAAAAGAATGCCCCCAAAAAGAGGATTGCCCATGCTTAAAAAGCTTGTATCCTTCTCTCTGCTCTTGTTTTTTACCACCGGTTGCGCCAACCAGGCGGCTTTCATGTCCAGCCCGGCAGGAGCTCAGGTTTTTGTCGATGGTAAAAGCATCGGCGTAACCCCGTGCGTATACCAGTACAAATCGAATTCGGGTAAAACGTGCGAGGTCGTTATAAAAAAAGACGGCTACGACACGGTTCAGGAAGAGGTGCAAGCAGACCAGATTGACAAACCCGCCCGCAAGAAGTGGATGACAGCTGGGCTGGTCTGGAGTCCCCTGTGGCTGGGAACCTTTTTCACCAAAAAGCTCAAGGACGCCTACAACTATACGCTCAAAAAGTCCGGTCCCAACATGCATGCCCAGGTACAAACGCCTGTCCAGGAACAGGCGTTTAAAAACCATGTCTGCACCCCCGGGTCGTGCTCTGTCATCATTGCGACACAAAAGAACCACACGGCCCACACTTCCCCCCCACATAACCTGCCCCCTACGTAAGCAGCCTGCGTGAACATTACAAAGACGGCTCCCCCACAAAGGGCGAGGCCGTCTTTTTTGTTTCCGGTTTCTGTTCCATGGCCCTAGGAGGCTGTCGGTCTTAACATGAACCTACTGCGAAATCGGCTGATCGGCCCATATTCTCGACAATTTTCGACAAATAGCCGGCTATTCGCTCTCAA
>CALZIC010000061.1:1906-14015 GCA_945787285.1 uncultured Desulfuromonadales bacterium | reverse complement strand
CCAAAGCAAAACCGTCGGGACACGAACCGCCGGTTTTAAAGTCTTTTCAAACAGGGCAACTGAAACAACAACGGGCCATGGCAGTCCCCCGCCATGGCCCGTTGTGATTATCCGGTCAGCAGTACCTGAATCCGTGCGTTCGGGGCGGGAAAAGAGTGCAAGTGCTTGGCCTGAATAAGTGTTTCAAAAAATCTGAGTCGCACCCTTAGGTTCGTCGGTGATTTTTTGAACGCTTGGACAGGTCAATGACTTGCGCTATTGCCCGGTCAGAGCTCACGGATGCAGGTACCAACTAGCCGCCGTAGGAATGAAGCCCCGACAGCACCAGGTTGACCCCCAGGTAGCAGAAGATCGTAGCGGCGAAACCGAAAATGGAAATCCAGGCCGCCTTTTTACCGACCCAGCCACGGGTGAAGCGGGCATGCAGGAACGCAGCGTAGATAAACCAGACGATCAGGCTCCAGGTCTCCTTGGGGTCCCAGCTCCAGTAGGTGCCCCAGGCGTAGTTGGCCCAGGCCGCCCCGGTGATGATCCCCAACGACAGCAGTGGGAAACCCATCATGATCGCCTTGTAGTTGATATCATCGAGAATTTTCACGCTGGGGAAAATCCCCAGGAAGCCTGCGCTCTCCCCGTCCTTATCGGCCCGCCCCGCCTTGAGCAGGTACATGATCGAGGCGCCGCAGGCCACCGCAAAGGCGGCGTATCCGAGAAAGCAGGTGATGACGTGGTAGGTCAGCCAGTTGCTCTGCAGGGCCGGGACCAACGGCTCGATGGTCGCATTGAGCCCAAGCTGGGCCCAGGCCATGCCGAGAAAGGCAAAAGGGAGCACGAAGGCGCCCAGCGAACGCTGCTTGTACTTGAGGTCCATCAGCAGGTAGAGGAGCAGAATCGACCAGGCGAAAAAGACGACCGATTCATAGAGGTTGGACAGGGGAGCCTGGTCGAAGCCCATGGCCCGGGCCTCCATCCAGCGCACCAGAATGGCGGCGCTGTTGGCGGCGAATCCGACCCAGGCCGTCACGGTCGCCACGATGGAGATGGCGTGGCTGCGGCTGATCAGGTAGACGACAAAGAGGAGCATGGCGACAAAGTAGGCGCCGGTCGTCATATTAAAAAGAAGTGAGCTGGTCATGACAGCATGGTCTCCTATGAAATTAGTCTTTCAGATCGTTATCGAGTTGGTCGGACAGGTCGTCAAAAAAGAGGGTGAAGGCCGGCTGATTGCGGTGAGCACTGCCTCCGATCCGCACGCGGCTTCCCTTGCCATCCCCTTCGACCTCGGCCCACATACGGCGGTGGGAGAGCATGAAGGCGACGATCGAGCCGAGCACCATCAGGAAACAGCCGAGCCACACCACCCAGACCCCGGGATCTTTTTTGACCTGCAGGCCGGTGTACTGCTTCTGCTACGCTGAAGCACCATAAACGGATTGCCGTGCCGTCCGTCGGGGGTGTTGACATGCACCTGCGCCGCCGGCCCGAAGCTGTTGTAGTCCGGAGTCACCTGGCCCACGGCAAAGGCGTAGCCGCCCGGAAGCCTTACATGCTGCCCCATGTTGGCCGAGAGATCGAGCACCTCGCCGGTTTCACGGACCTTGACCTTCATCCGCACCGACGGCTTGCCGGCCTGGCCGTAGCTCGACTGGTAAAAGGTGATCCCGTTGTAGGTGATGGGATCGTTGACGATGATCTTGCGGTCGCTGATGACCTCCTGACCGTTATCGATCACGTCGAGAATACTCATGAACTCTTTGGGCCGGTTGCTCCCCTGGTAGTAGGTCACGTTGAAATCGTCGCAACGCACCGAAAATCCGAGGGGCAACGGCTGGTTCTGCCCCGGAATCCAGACCCGGTCGGTTGACGATCCTTCCTCGATATTGACGTAGGCCTTAAACCCCCAGAGGTTGCCGACGATGGCGCCGATAAAGATGACCAGAATGGACAGATGGGTGACATAGACCCCGAACCGCGACCATGCCCCCTTCTGGACCACCAGGTGAATCGAGCCATCCTGCTTGATCACCTCGGGCTCTCCGAAACGGGCCTTGAAGCGGGCGCTGACGCGCCGGGAAGCTTCCTCGGCACCGAGCTTGGAGCGATATTCGCGAACCGAGCTCAGGCTTTTCCACTGCCCCTCGTCGGCCGGGGTAATTTTGTCCGTGGCAAGCTTCCACACCCTGGGAAACCGCTTTGCCGAGCAGGTAATCAGGTTAAGAGAAAAGATCTCCAGCAGCAGCAGGAACCACCAGGAATGGTACATATCGGTGAACTGAAGGGCCTCGAAGAGCTGATAGGTCTTCTCGCCGTAAACCTGAATGTACTCCTGGGGGGCTTTGTTCTGCTGGATGACGGTGCCGATGATCGAGGTCACGGCCAGCAGAATCAGGGTAATAATGGTGAGCTTCAGGGATGCAAAAAAATCCCAGATTGAATCGATAAATGAGCGTTTTTCAGCTTTCAACAGCAAATACTCCTGTCGGCGAAATGCCTGAGGCCCGCAGGCTTCAGCGTTTTGGGTTAAAGGATATGTTCGAATATGGCGGAAGAAAAATCAATTCATCAAGACGATGGTTTTCAATTGGGCCAGAGCCGGGAAGCGGTGTGTGCTCGAGGGGGGAGGCTGGGGAGAAGATGAGATAACGGGCCGGACAATACGGGCTGCCGGACCGGCAGAGAGCTCAAAGCTCCCTTTGGCCAGAGGCAGGGCCGCTGCGCGGCTGCGCCGTTTGAGTACCGGGAAAGAACCACGGAACTCAACATTAGCCCTGCAGCAGCGGCTGGCAGAAGCGTTGCCGGCCCCAACGAAGGCCGGTTCACAGGCTGCCGTGACCGAAATAGGGTGGCCGCAGGAGGAACTGCCCTGAAGGCAGTTCGAGGCGCCCAGGGCCGATCCGAATCCGGTCAGCAGAAAGGCCGACAAAAAGAGCCATACGAGTTTTTTTTCAGCCCACCGATGCCGCATGCAGTCTCCCAAGATAACTCAACTCTCCGGAGTTTATGACAACCTCGGTGGACTTTGCAACAGGCAATAATAAAACCGTCAAATCGGGCAGCACCGACCTGTACATTTCTACAGGGGAAGGACGTACCACCACACAGCCAGGTAGTGACAGAGGCTGCCCCCCAGCACGAAGACATGCCAGATGGCGTGATTGTAAGGGATGCGATCCCAGGCGTAGAAGACGATACCGGAGGTGTAGACGATGCCTCCGGCAAAGAGCCAACGTACGCCGCTCTCGCTGATCGCTTCGACCAGCGGGTCGATGGCGACCAGGGCGACCCAGCCCATGGCGATGTAAAAAACCGGACCCAGAATTCTCAGCCTGTGGGTCATGAACGCCTTGAACACCGCGCCGGCCACCGCCAGCCCCCACACCGTTCCGAACAGCGACCATCCCCAGGCCCCCTGCAGACTGACCAGGGTAAATGGGGTGTAGGTCCCGGCGATCAGCACATAGATCATGACATGATCGAGAATACGAAAAAGGTACCTGGTCCGGGGGGAGCGCACGGTGTGGTAAAGGGTCGATATGGTGTAAGAAACCACCAGGCTGCCGCCGAAAATGCTGCAGCTGACGATGCGCCAGGGGTCGCCCAGGCGGCCTGCGACAACGAGCAGCACGACCAGACCGACCAGACTCGCAACGGCACCGACACCGGTGGTGATGCGGTTGGCCAGCTCCTCCGATTCGGTATAAAAAATCAGCCGTTCATGAATATCCTCGTCGTTCATGGTTTTAATTTTATCGCATCAGCGGCAAATTTCTCAACGACCCTATCGAAAAAACCGTTCCTCGCCAACAACCATCGCCCCGGCATTTGACGGACGCTTTTGACCAAGTAACCTTTTATAAGTGGCAGCGAAAGACAGTCGTTGGGATCTGATTATTTATAACGGGGGCTGGCATGGCCGACAGAGGCGCAGACGATCTGGCATTGGAAACCCGGGAATGGCTTGAGTCACTCGAAGAGGTGCTGCAGCGATCGGGACCGGCCCGGGTGCAGGCCCTGCTTCAGCGGCTGGACGACTATGCACACGGCAAAGGGGTCCATCTCCCCTTCACCGCAAACACCCCCTACGTCAACACCCTGCCCCACTTCGACGAGCCGGCCTACCCCGGCGATCTCGAGCTGGAGCGACGGATCACCGCGGTGATCCGCTGGAACGCCATGGCCATGGTGGTTCGCGCCAACCGCGAAGAAGCGGGGATCGGCGGACACATCGCCACCTACGCCTCGGCCGCGACCCTCTACGAGGTCGGGTTCAACCACTTCTTCCGCGGTCCCTCCGATGACCACGCCGGCGACCTGGTCTATTTCCAGGGCCATGCCTCCCCCGGCATGTACGCCAGGGCCTACCTCGAGGGGCGCCTCAACGAACAACACCTCTGCAACTTCCGCCACGAACTGCATGAGCACCCCGGTCTCTCCTCCTACCCCCACCCCTGGCTGATGCCCGAGTTCTGGAAGTTCCCGACCGTCTCCATGGGCCTCGGGCCGATCGCCGCCATCTACCACGCCCGCTTTATCAAGTACCTTGAAGACCGCAGCCTTAAAAAACCGTCGGCGCAGAGGATCTGGGCCTTTCTCGGCGATGGCGAAACGGATGAACCGGAAGCGCTGGGGGCGATCTCGATGGCCGCCCGCGAAAAGCTCGACAACCTGGTTTTCGTGGTCAACTGCAACCTGCAGCGGCTCGACGGGCCGGTGCGGGGCAACGGCAAGATCATCCAGGAGCTCGAGGCGCACTTCAAGGGGGCGGGCTGGAACGTGATCAAGGTGGTCTGGGGCAGCGAGTGGGACCCCCTGCTCGAGAAGGACACCGACGGCCGCCTGCAGCAGCGGATGATGGAGGTGGTCGACGGCCAGTACCAGAAATACGTGGTGATGCCCGGCGACTACTTCCGCCGCCACTTCTTCGAAAAGGCCGGGCTCGGCCACCTGGTCGAAGGGTGGAGCGATCAGCAGCTCAAAGAGCTGGTGCTGCAGCGCGGCGGGCACGACCCGAAAAAGATCTTTGCCGCCTTCAGCGCCGCCGTCGAGCACCAGGGCGGCCCCACCGTAGTCCTGATGAAAACCGTCAAGGGCTTCGGCATGGGCGAGGCCGGCGAGGGGATGAACATCACCCACGGGCAGAAGAAACTCAAAGAAAAAGAGCTGCTCGAGTTCCGCACCCGCTTTCACATCCCCCTGTCGGATGAGGATGTGGCCGCCCTGCCCTTCTACCGGCTGCCCGAAGAAAGTCCGGAAACCGGATATCTCAAAGCCCGCCGCGAGGCCCTGGGGTATGCGGGCCCGTCCCGCAGCGGCTTTGGCAACCCTTTGACGCTGCCGGAAGGGTCTTTTTACGATGAATTCAAAACCGGCACCGACGGCCGCGAAATCTCCACCACCATGGCCTTTGTCCGCCTGCTGGCCAAACTGCTCAAAGACCCGGAGGTCGGCCCCCTGGTGGTGCCGATCGTGCCGGACGAGGCGCGCACCTTCGGCATGGAGTCCCTGTTTCGGGCGGTGGGGATCTATTCTCATCCGGGCCAGCTCTACGAGCCGGTCGATGCGGAAAATCTCCTCTACTACAAGGAGGCCACCGACGGACAGATCCTCGAGGAAGGGATCACCGAGGCCGGCTCCATGGGCTCCTTTATGGCCGCCGGCACCGCCTACGCCAACCACGGCATCAACACCATCCCGTTCTACATCTTCTACTCCATGTTCGGCCTGCAGCGCGTCGGCGACCAGATCTGGCAGGCCGCCGACAGCCGCTGCAAGGGGTTTTTGCTCGGAGCCACTTCCGGCCGCACCACCCTGGCCGGCGAGGGGCTGCAGCACCAGGACGGCCACAGCCACCTCAACGCGCTGGCGGTCCCCAACCTGATCGCCTACGACCCGGCCTACGCCTACGAGCTGGCCCTGATCGTCAAGGACGGTTTGCGCCGCATGTATTTCGAGGGGGAAGACATCTTCTACTACATTACCCTGATGAACGAAAACTATGCCCAGCCGGCCATGCCCGAGGGGGCCGAAGAAGGGATTCTCAAGGGCCTGCAAAAGGTGCAGGGATACAGCGGACTCGAGGGCGAAAAGATCAAAAAGGCGACCCTGCTCGGCAGCGGCGCCATTCTGGGTGAAGCGCTCAAGGCCGGCGAACTGCTCAAGGAATTCGGTGTCGACGTCGAGGTGTGGTCGGCCACCAGCTACAAGGAGCTTTACAAGGACGCCCTCGATACCGACCGCTTCAACCGCTACCAACCGGACCAGCCTCCACGCATCCCGTACATCGCCGCCTGCCTCGCCGAGGCCGAAGGGCCGGTAATCGCCGCATCCGACTACGTCAAAACCCTGCCGATGAGCGTGGCCATGTACCTCCCCCACGGGCTGACCGCCCTGGGGACCGACGGCTTCGGACGCAGCGACGGGCGCGTGGCGCTGCGCGACTTTTTCGAAGTCGATGCCAAGCACATCGCCTATGCAGCGCTTAGCGCACTGGTCAGGCGGGGCGAGCTTGATGTGCAGGTGGCGCTTACGGCCCGGGAGAAGTTCGGGATAGTGGCGGATAAGGAGAACCCGCTCTATCTGTAGAATAAATGAGGGTTACGGAGGTTGCTCTGTACTTTAAAACCTGAAACCTTAACACCGGCGGGTCGCGTCCCGCCAGACGCCTTACTTTTTGTCCAGGCGCCAACAAAAAGTAAGCAAAAAATGGCTTTCCCTGCGGGGCACTTCTTTCGCGGGCATTCTGAGCTCTTATCGAGCAGCGATGCCTGCGACGGTGGCGGTGCTGCGTGGAGACGAAAACCGGGCCCGCTTGCCAAGTTCGCCGAAAACCGTGGCGAACTTCCGCGGAGTGTTTTGCGACCGAGGGAGGTGGACTTCATTACCGCGTCTTCTTCAGCCAGCAGTGCTGCAGGCACTAGCGTTATCAAACCAGGCACTACCCCGTACACCGGAACGCTCAATGAACCGCCGCTTCCGTCTAACCCGTGTGAACGCAGTAAGCCGGGGCCTTTCGCTTTCTGTGCAAACAAAGGACAAGCGTTAAAATTTCCCGCTTGTGCTGATAAGGGCCAGCCAAACCCGGCGACAGTAATGCCCCCCGCAGGGGAAGCCGATTTTTGCCTACTTTTTGGCGGCTTTCAAAAAGCAGGTCGCCTGCCGGGGCGATTCCCGGCGGTTTTGCTTTGCCGATAAACTTTAACAAGGAAAGGCCAGCCATGGCTTTTGAATTCAAAGTACCCCAGCTGGGGGACAATATCGATACCATTCAGGTTACGGCGGTGATGGTCAAGGCAGGGGATGCGGTCGAGATCGAGCAGCCGGTGGTGGAGCTGGAGACCGACAAGGCGACCATCGAGGTGCCCAGCACCGTGGCCGGGACCGTGCTCGAGGTGCATGTCGCGGCAGGCGACCAGCTGAAAACAGGGGATCTGCTGCTGAGCGTCGATGCCGGCGAGGCTGCGGCAGCAGCCGAAGCGATTGAAGAAGTCCAGACGCAACCTGAACCGGAGGTCCCTGCAAAGCCGGCCGAGGCAGAACCCGAAGCGGCCACCGAAGCTGAAACGGCGCCGCCCGCCGCGCAGCAGGTCGAGGCCGTCCCCGCGCCACCGCCGGAGGTCGAAGTCAAACCGGATGAACGCCTCACCGCGCCCGAATCGGTCATCCTCTCCGAAGGAGTCCAGGTTCCCGCCTCTCCTTCAGTGCGGCGCTTCGCCCGGGAGATCGGCATCGAAATCCACCGGGTGGCCGGCTCCGGAGCCGAGGGACGGGTCAGCATCGACGACGTCAAGACCTTCGCCCGGGCTCTCAATGAAGGCCGAGCCACGGCGGCGCCTGCGGCCGAAATGGCCGCGCCCTCCCCCCTCCCCGACTTCAGCCGCTGGGGAGAAATCGAGCGCCACAAGATGAGCGTGGTGCGCAAGGTGACCGCCGAACGCATGGCCCAGAGCTGGTCGCAGGTGCCCCACGTCACCATTTACGACAAGGTCGATATCACCGAACTCGAAGCGCTGCGCCTGAAATTTGCCGACCGCGCCGAAAAGCTCGGCGGCAAGCTCTCCATGGCGGTCATGGTCTGCAAGGTGGTCGGCCACGCCCTCAAGCAGTACCCCCGGTTCAACGCCAGCCTCGACCTCGCCAACCAGGAGATCATCTACAAAAAATCGATCCACCTGGGCATCGCCGTGAACACCGAGCGCGGCCTGATGGTGCCGGTGGTGCGCGATGCCGACCGCAAAAACATGGTCGAGCTCTCCGTCGAGATCCTGCACCTGGCCCAGAAGGTGCGCACCGGCAAGATCGCCCTCGAAGAGATGGAAGGAGGAACCTTCACCGTCAGCAACCTCGGAAGGGTCAGCGGCACCTTCTTCACCCCCATCGTCAACTACCCCGAAGTGGCCATCCTCGGCATCGGACGCACCCACAACGAGCTGGCGCTGGTGGCAGGCCAGGTGCAGGAGCGCATCATGCTCCCCCTCTCCCTCTCCTTCGACCACCGGGTCATCGACGGGGCCGACGGCGCCGCCTTTCTGCGCTGGGTCACCGACGCCATCCGCGAGCCGATGGTGCTGGCGCTGGAGGGATGAATCCCCCCGCTGGCCCTGGATCGCCTTTCTAAATAGCCGAACGCACAAAAGCCGGGGCTCAATGGACCCGGCTTTTGTGCGTCAACCTGTTGAATCTCTTTACTTGGTAGTCTCCTGCAGGGCCGCATCTTTCGATGAAGCGACCCCCTTGACCACCCCGAGCATGACCAGCAGGGCCGGGACGAGTTGGGCGACGACAATCAGGGCGCAGAAGCCGAGGAAGGCCCAGACCACAAAGCCGCTATTATCAACCCGACCGCCGCTGGCGAAAGCCGAGGAGGCGATGGACATAAGACCGGCGAAAAGAGAGGTGATTCTGAGTGCTTTCATACCATTCTCCTGTTTTCAGGTGGGTACCAAATTCGTTAGAACAAAGGGACGATTAATGGGAAGACTGCTCTGCCGTCTCATCGGCCGGGGAGGTAAGCCCCTTGAACACGCCGACCAGAACCATCAGGGCCGGAACGAACTGGAAGGCAACAATCAGGCCACAGAATCCGAGGAAGCCCCACACGAGAAGGCCGCTGTGGGTTGATCCGCCGGTGCCGGCAAAAGCGCTGGAAGCCAGGGTCATCATACCGGTAAACAGGACTGCGATTCTGGTTGCTTTCATGATGCTCTCCTATGCCGTATGAAAAGGCGATGAGGGGTCAGTTTCAGCTGGCCGAATTCCGTACAATGGCTTCGCGGGAGGTAATCCCTTTAAACATGCCGACCAGAACCATCAGAGCCGGCACCATCTGGAAGGCGACGATCAAACCGCAGAAGCCGAGAAAAGACCAGACCAGCAGGCCGCTGTGGGTGGCTCCGCCACTGGCAAAAGCGGTGGAGGCCAGAGTCATCATACCGGTGAACAGGGCTGCCGTTTTAATTGCTTTCATGATGTCCTCCTGTAAGTTGGATGAAATGTTCCGTTGCAATGAAACCTTTAAGTAATCGAAGGGGTACTTGCCTTTGTTTTGCCGAAGAGGCCTTTGATGAGGGAGGCGAAAAGGAGTGCTCCCGGAGCCAGCTGGGTTACTATGATGGTGCCGAAAAAGCCGAGGAAGAGATAGGCCATGATACCGGCTCCGTCACCTTCACTTCCCGTCGAAGCCAGGGAGGCTGAAGAAGAGGAGAGTGCTACCACAATTGCCGGAAGGATCGATTTTTTCATGGCCTGCTCCTTTGGTTCGTTTGAAATTGTTGCTGCTTGCTGTTGACTATTACCTATAGCGAAGACCGTACCATTCTTTGTAGAATTTATTTAAAACTTTACAATGACCTGAAAACAAAGGAAATTTTACCTTAAATAGGCGAAGGGCAAGGGCCCGCAGGAGGAGGGAGTGTATAAGGGATTTATACGGACTGGGAGGTCAAAAAGATTGCAAAAATGCATTAAAAAGAACCCAACATGCTGTACGCAAACAACAAAACAGAAAAATGCAGGCGTATCTAAAGAATATACATCTGTATAATTTTTAATTTAAAGCAGCCAACCGGGGTAAGGTTCGACGGTACCGACACACCCCAGGCGTAATTCCCCCTTCGGCTTCCGCTAAAGATACCCTCCGGGTCCGCTCCCTGAAAACATCGGCAGCCATAACGAAAAATGGCCTGGAGAAGAACCTCCAGGCCATTTTTCGTTATTGTCTGCCCTCAAACCTCAGGCCATCACCTCGGCGTGCTGCAGCCATCGGGGCAGGCTGGTCTGCTCAGAGGGTCGCCTGGAGAAGGCACATTTCACGGCGAGCCGCAACTCTTCCTGATCTTCGGGCTCCACCGGCTTGAGTGCATGGTAGAAGATTCCCTCGCGGCGAACCATGCGCAGCAGAGGGAGTGAATTCTCATCCGAAACGAGAATGATCATCAACTCCGGTTTGCACTTTTTTAAAAGAGGAATCAACTCGGCAGCCAGCATATTATCGAATTCGATTCCCAGCAATAACACCTGGGTGTTGTTTCTAAGGATATCGCGCAAAACCCCAACGACCGACTGCGCGGTCTTGACCCGGTAACCATCGCTGGAAAAGAGCCTTTTCATCTGCTCGCGAGACCCTGCATCCTTGTCTGCAATAAGAAGTGGTCGCATCATCCTTGCCTTTCCGGTAGAGCCATCGGGAAACGTCGTGCCAGAGATATTGGATTTTTTCATGACATAACCCGTTGCTGCAGGAGAAATTTCCGATCACGGGTCATCGCATGAAACAAAGACCATTCCCTTAAGTGGTTTCAACTCCTTGGAACAGCTTATTAGCAGTCAATGTGCCAACTCTTAGGCATACACGAACCTTTTCATAACATGCTGTTTTTGCAGAAATTATTTTTTGGGGCCAATGGAGAGGTCGAGATATCGGAGCCCAAAACGTATAACAAATACATACAATACATACGCCCGCGTAATCTCCCCATTTCGGGGGAAACGCCCTAAGGGACTAACATTTCAATAAAATAAGAGAAAATGTGGCGTATGGGGAAAATATACAGAGAAAATAGCGATAGGAAGGGCTTTTTACTGAATACAGGAAATCACGCTGGGGCGTAATTAATAACCGCACTTTTATGTTCAAACGCGTCCGCTGGTCCTGTTACTGCGACTCCCTGTACTGAAAACTCAAAACCGACCCACAGGACTGGCAACAATATTGGGCTTTGCGGCTTAGGACTTTGTTGTGTCGAATGCTGGTCAACTTGTGTTTACGGCATTTGCAGGCATAGACAAAGCTTCTTGCCACCTGGCGTGCAGGGGTCAGTGCAAGACTGTGGGTTCTTTTTGGCTCTAGCCCAAAACAATTGCGCATCACATCCTGCCATTCCTTTCCGTGGGGTTGGCGCCTTGTTCCAAAACGAAGGGCCACCACCAAGTGCGCTACCTCATGGTAAACGGTGTCTTCGATCATATCGGCGGGATCGAGCAGGTAGGCTTCCAGGTTGTAGCGCAGCTTGAGGCTTTCAATCTTGTTCCTACCGAGGCGTTTGCTGATTTTCCAACTGGCTTGCCCGGCGCTTTTCCCTTTGAGATAGAAGTCGATTTCGGGCGGGGCCAATTGGCTCAGGCCGTAGTAGGCAAGGGATCTGTTGAAGGCTTCAATGGAGGTTTGGCGAATCAGGATTTTGGCCTGGTCAAGGTCTTCTGGAAAGGGTGATTTTTCCAAAGGGGAGGAGGCCTTGAAGAGATCAGGCTGGCTCTTGGACGTTTTCTTTTTATCCATGGGTATCACTTTGCTGCAAAGACATACTGGCACACCAGACAGTGAATATGGGCGCCCAGTCCTGGACCCGAAGTCATTTGCCGGCCCAAAGCAGCCGGCAAGACGCCCCCCCCCGTGGGATCAAAATCACCAGCAATGGGAAACGATCAGCAGAATATTTCCATGATTGAAGGTCTGGTCCAGCAGTCTGACATTGGTCATTGTTTACCAATCGGTCGGGTATTCATCCTCAATTTGCGCTGGATCATTGTAGACCAGAATAACGTCTTTATCCCGTTCCAGAACCTTTATAACCGTTTCAGCAGGGATAAGCACAATATCGTTATTGCACATGGC
>CALZIC010000061.1:0-1871 GCA_945787285.1 uncultured Desulfuromonadales bacterium | reverse complement strand
CGGAAATTCGATTTATTTTTCCACCAGCATCAACATAATGATAGACGGCACAACCCTCTTCAAGGGGCAATCTATTTGCCTCAACCAGTTGTCGTGCTGAAGCCTTATCCGCTTTTATTTTCGCTTTTTGGTTTCGTTCAGCATTTAATTCACTGTCTTTTTTTGCCCGCTCGGCTTGTTGCTGCTTCAACCTTACCGCGGCACTATTTTCGGAAGAGTTACCCCCCTTTTTTTTCTTTTTACCTTGAACCCTTTTATCGTGTTCAGACTTCTTTACCTGCTTCTTGTCAACCAATCCAGCTTTAAGAAGCTGCTCTTGTATGGAAAGCCCCATTTACAACTCCAAAAAATATTTTTTCTGTTGAGGACACATTCGATGGTAAGACCGAAGTCATTAGATATTGGCTTGAGACGTAATTGACCTCTTAAAAAAGACGGTTCACATCTATTACCCCCGTTATGAATTTTTGGTGTCAAAAGGGAGAAACGGCACCCTTTTCAATGCGCTTGATAACATAAGGGACGGACCAAGGCAAGATCCAAGAGATGGCCCCCATGCCTGGCCAGCCAATGGCGGGGCCACTATGCAGACATTTTGGGCCTTTGCAAAAACTCGCGCTACTCGAACGGTTGTCCTGCTTTTTCTTGAAGACCACTCAGTCCGGCTGAGGCACAGAGTAGGGGAAGTGCAACAATGCAGGGTTCCACTTTCAACAATAACGGCCTTTTGTTGGAAGTTTCCTTAGTTGCGTTGTGAAAGACGTGATCCCATGCTTCTTATCTTAAAGCCCCCTTTTCAAGGGTAAAAAGGGGGCTTTAAGAACAAATAGTCTCCTACTACAGAGCGTTTTCATAGTCATGCCGGAAGGTTGGTTTGGACCGACCCCGGAGCCTTGCAACCCCTGAGCACTGGCTCCGCTTAGCGGAAGATCAGTGCTAATCAGAATGAACCTTGTACGGGCTGCAGACGATACTGACATCCTCGGACTGTCTCCCGCAGATGCCGCATTCGTATTCGAACCTGCCCTTTTCTTTTTCGCAAATATTTGCGTCACTGGGAGATGGGGCGCAATTATCAACGCGTCTTTCAAGTTCGACGGGGTTACATAAATGATTCCTGGTTTTCGTAATCATTCCGCATGTTGAACATTCAAATGTCTTGTTCATCACTATTCTCCTCAAATTGGCGGGAAGCAGGAGGCCCATTGGTAAGAGTTCCGGTCGCCGAGATCGTTGGCCGGGCTCCGACGATAAAGATGAGCTCGACCACGGCCAGGGCGCGAAGCAGCCGTCTGCGAATGCGTTGCCACTTGGGCTGTGGAAGAACCATGATCGGTGTCCTTCCTCTTTGGGGGTTGAGGAATTACTTACCTTAGGGGGCTTGCGGGGATGCTTGCCTGGAAGGATGAATGAAGAAGACTCTGGAGTGGCCCCCTCTGTCGGCCTGAAGCCTTATTAGTTAAGATATTACGAATTGCGGGATAGTCAAGTGCGGTGCTCAAGAATTTTCTTGCGCCTGAAAGGAATTTACTCAACAACAATAATCAGTGGGCCAATTCCCCTTGAAATGAATCCTTTGAACTTTCAACAAAATAAGCATTTTGTTGAAAGTTTGATGTGAAATTCAGCGGGCTTGTGACACCGATGGGAATGTGCCAGACTTGTCCGGGGATATGATGACGGTTGGCTCTGGCCGTATCAGTTCAATCTTAAAACATGCCATTTTTGCCTTGAAAAGGGGCCTCTAAGCACGTTTTAGGTCCTGATATTGAGCATATTTATTGTTATGTCGATAGGTTGTCTTGTCGCGGTAGGAATGCCGGTTACCCGGCACCCCCCGCACAGATCCCAAGCATGCAGAACTACCGCAC
>CALZIC010000060.1 GCA_945787285.1 uncultured Desulfuromonadales bacterium | reverse complement strand
TGCATGATCGACCTCCCGCAATAGCCCCCCTGATTAATTTAACATACCCTTTCCTGCGGGGCATTTCTCACCCCCGGCGGGCTTTACCCCGAAAGAGACAGTGATAACATTAAATAAGTACGCCGCTGATCATCGGGGAGGACGAAATGAAAAATCAGGAACTGCAGGGCAAGTGGGACCAGGTCAAGGGATTCGCCAAGGAGTTCTGGGGGGAGTTGACTGGCGATGACCTCGATTTCATTGCCGGACAGCGCGAACGCCTGATCGGTCAGCTGGAAGAGAAATACGGCATGTCCCGGGAAGAGGCGGAAAAACAGGTCGAAGACTTCGAACAAGGACTGTGACCGACCGAGGAAACTGTCGGACGTACAATGAACCGACTGCAAAATCGTCTGGTCGGCCCGTTAAGTCCGACACTCTCCTAGCCAGGGAATCCCCAGTGATGAAAAATCTACTCGAATTTTTCACCCCTGAACAGATGCTCCAGAACCTCCCGGCAGGTCTGTTTCTGGTGGATACCCATCAGCACATCACCTATTGGAACACCGAAGCCGAACGCATCACCGGCTACCCGGCCGATCTGGCCGTTGGCCGGCATTGCTCCTTTCTGGAAGGCATCCCCTGTGGCAAATTTTGCGGCCTGTTCGACGAATCGATCCCGAAACCGGTAATCGGCGTACCCTGCATCATCAAGGCGCGCAACGGCCGCTCGCTCCACCTGCTCAAAAACGTCGACTACCTGCGCAACGAAGACGGTCGGATCGTCGGAGGGGTCGAAACCTTCATCGATATCACCGAACATAAAGAGTGTGAGATGGAATTGCGCCGCGAAAAGCTGAGCCTTGAGAAGAAAGTCCGCCAAAGAACGGCCCAGATCAATGCGGCGCGCAAACGGTTGCGCGACATTCTCGACGCCATGGTGGACCCCGCCTACATCGTCGGTAACGACCACCACATCGAATTCGCCAACCGGGCCATGGAAAAAACCTTCGGTCCGCTCGCCGGTAAGATCTGCCACCAGAGCTTTTTCGGGTTCTCCGGCCCCTGCCCCTGGTGCCCCATGCCACAGGTCAGGCAGGGCAAAAGCGTGTGCCAGGAGCGTTTCTACGAGTCGGTCGAACGAACCTACGAACTCTGCCACTCCCCCTTGGAGGACGAAAATGGCCATATCAGCAAACTGGCTGTCTTCAGGGACATTAGCGAACGCAAAGAGGCCGAGAAGCGGCTGTTGGCCGCCAACCGGGAGTTGGATGACTTTGTCCACACCATTGCCCACGATATGCGTTCGCCCCTGAGCCCCATCATCGGCTTCGCCGAATTTCTTCGCGACAATTGCTCCGACAAACTCGATGAACAGGGCCTGGACATGTTAGATGAAATCGAAAAGCAAGGGTTGAAAGCTCTGGACCTTCTCGAGGACCTGCTCAAGCTCTCCCAGGTGGGACGACTCGAACCGCCCGCAAAAGCGGTTGACCTCACCCGCCTCGTCCGAGAGGTCCAAAAGGAGCTTCGCGCTCCGATTGCTCGGGAGAATGTCACTGTCAAGCTGGCCCCCCTCCCCCCCCTGGCCCTGCCGGCAACTCTCCTGTCCCAACTTTTCACCAACCTGATCAGCAACGCCGTCCGCTATGCCGGAGGTGCCGACTCCCCCATCGAAGTGGGAGGAAAACACAGCAAGGAGTGGGTCCGCTACTATGTGCGCGACCACGGTCCCGGCATCCCGGAGGAGGAACGCGAACGCATTTTCGATCTTTTCTATCGCGGCTCCACCCGCGGAAAAACACCCGGCACGGGAATCGGCCTGGCCACGGTACGCAAGATCGTGCGCCTGTACAACGGCCGGATCTGGGTCGAGGAAACCCCCAGGGGCGGAAGCACCTTCTGGATCGAATTCCCCCTAAAAGAGAAGGACTGAAGGCCCTCGGCGACGCAAATATAAAACTCACGGGGTGGGCAATAGCCTGAAGCAAATCAAGGTCAAAACCTTTGGACACGGATCAACCCCACAGAACTTTGAGTTTTTTGACTTTACCCCGTGTTCCCCGTGTCCCCCGTGGTAAAAAAGTTCTTTCTTTCCTTAGCTTGGCGTGAGCACCGTCCACCTCAGAAAACGTACTTTTCCTCCTCGATGACCGCATCGGCCAATGCGCGCTTGGACTGAAGCAGCCCGGTGGCATCATAGCGGGTAAAGCGGCGTACCCCGCTCAGGATCATGGTCAGGGTGTCGCCCTCCTCCACGTAAAAAGCGGCCTTTTTAGCGGCGGTCGCGATCGCCTCCGAGGCGGCGAAGGCGCAGACCTGAACCGCCGCCTGCATCAGCCCCTTCTTTCGTTCGCTGGCCTGTGAGACGGCTTTTTCAGCCCGCAGCACGACACTTTCGAGGGCGAAAATCTCGATCGCCATATCGGCGGCGGCCAGCAGGATCTCCTGCTCGTGCTGAAGACGATCGCCGTACTTCTGTGCCGCGGTTCCGGCGAGAACCAGATAGAGGGTCTTGAGATTTTTCAGCAGCACCTTCTCCTTCTCGAAGGGGAGGCTCTCGTCGATCTCCTCGAAACTCGGCGTCATCAGGGCCTCGAAGGCTTTCATCGCCTCTGCCTGCAGCGGCAGCTCTCCCTTCATCGCCTTGCGCATGACCATGCCGGTAATCAGCATGCGGTTAATTTCGTTGGTCCCTTCAAAAATCCGGTTGATGCGCTCATCGCGGTAGAAACGCTCGGCGGGGTACTCGCTGATGATGCCGTAGCCGCCGAAGATCTGTACCACCTCGTCGACAACCCGGGCCAGGACCTCACTGCAGAAGACCTTGGCGATCGCGCACTCCGGAGAATATTCCTCGATCCCTTTGCGGTAGGCCTCGGCATAGTCATCGTGCCCCTTGTCAATGCTCTCCAGGTTGCGGTCCATCATGCCGGCTACCCGATAGAAGAGAGATTCGGAGGCAAAGATCTTCGCCGCCATGTCGGCCACTTTCTCCTTGATGGCGCCAAAGGAGCTGATCGGCTGGTCAAATTGTTTGCGTTCCTTGGAGTACCGGACCCCTTCGCCCAAGGCATCCTTGGCCACGCCGGTCACCGAAGCGCCGAGCTTCAGACGACCGAGGTTGAGAATATTAAAGGCGAGCCGATGCCCCTTGCCGATTACGCCGAGTACGTTTTCGACCGGCACTCTGGCATCATCGAAAAGAATCTGGGCGGTAGACGACCCTTTGATGCCCATCTTCTTCTCTTCAGCGCCGATGGAAACCCCTTCAAAGTCGCGCTCAACCAGAAATGCGGTGTAGTGCTCTTTGTCGATCTTGGCGAAGACGGTGAACAGGCTGGCGAAACTGCCGTTGGAGACGAACTGCTTAGTGCCGTTCAGCAGATACGATTTTCCGTCGTCGGATAACACGGCGGTAGAGGTTGAGCCGAACACGTCGCTGCCGGCACCGGGCTCGGTGAGGCAGAAGGCCGCGATCCACTCGCCGGAGATGACCTTCTCCAGGTAGCGTTCTTTCTGCTCCCGGGTGCCGTAATAGACCAGGGGCAGGGTGCCGAGCCCGGTGTGAGCTCCGAAAGCCACCGAAAACGAGCCGGCCGGCCCGATCTTCTCAGCGGCCAGCATGCTGGTTACCTTGTCCAGGCCCAGGCCGCCGTACTCTTCGGGGGCATCGATCATCAGCAGGCCCAGCTCGCCGCACTTCTTCATCCCCTCGACCACCAAATCGAAGTTCTGGCCGTCGATCTCCTCGATGTGGGGCTGCACCTCGTTGCGCACGAACTGCTCGGTGGTCTCGGCGATCTGCTTCTGCTCGTCGGTAAAATCCTCCGGCGTGAACACCTCGTCCCCGGTCACCTCGGTCACCAGGAACTCCCCTCCCTTGAGAATTCTCTCTGCCATGGTTCACCTCGCTTTTCAGATTGGGATGATGAAAAATATCTGTTAACCACCCGTTAGCTTCGCTCTCTACCCTTGTAGAGACTCTGTTCCTGGGCAAGTTTTTTGAGAAATTACGCTTTTTATCAGGCGGCCATATTGAAAACGTGTGCTGTCAAAATATGGTCTGATTATTCAACTTGAGGTGGAAAAAGGTGCCTTTTGTGGGAGCGGTTTTAACCGCGAATGATTTTGAAAATCGCGAATAAATTCGCTCCCACAGAAAACTGCACAAAAACAGGTAAATACTTCGCCTCCACTTGCAGTTTTTCCCCCGTGTTCCCCGTGTTCCCCGTGGTAAAAACGATTTCTCTGCCTAAAGCATTCAGTTCCGAAGCGGCTTACCCTTTTTGAGCATGTGCTGAATGCGCTCCGCAGTCTTTTTGTTCCCACAGAGCCTGAGAAAGGCTTCGCGCTCCAGACCGAGCAGGTACTCTTCGGTAATGGGAGTCCCGGCCGGCAGGTCACCGCCGGTGATGACGTCGGCGATAATGCCGCCCACCTCGGCATCGTAGTCGCTGGCGAAGCCGCCCGCTTGCAAATTCCAGAGCTGGCTTTTGATCGTGGCCGCGACGCTTCTGCCCGGCGCCTTGAGATCATCACGGGGCGTTTTCGGCCGATATGAGCAGGCCATCGACTGCACCATCGCCTTGGCGTCGGCGATCAGGCGGTCGGCATTCATGGTGATGGCGTCCCCCTCGCGCATGTAGCCCAGACCGTAAAGCTGCGCCGCGGAGGTGGAGACTTTGGCCATGCCGATGTTGCGGAAGAACTTGAAAATACCGGGGGAGACATCGGCACCGTAGGACTCGGCCAGTTCAATCGCCCGCACCGCCAGTTCCTTGGTGCCGCCCCCGGCCGGAAGGAGTCCGACCCCCACCTCGACCAGTCCCATGTAGGTTTCGGCATGGGCGTTGATGGCGTCGGCGTGCAGCACGATCTCACACCCGCCGCCCAGGGTCATGTTAAAGGGGGCGGCGACCACCGGCACCCGGGCGTACTTGAGGCCCATGGTCGCCTTCTGAAAGGCGCGCACCATCATGTCGATATCCTCAAAAGCCCCTTCGGCCAGGGCCACCGCCACCAGCATCAGGTTGGCGCCGACCGAAAAGTTGGCTCCCCGGTTGCCGATCACCAGCCCGACCCCCTCCTGCTCGGCACGCCGGATCGCCTTATGGGTCATGGACAGGGTATCGCCGCCGATGGCGTTCATCTTGGAGTGAAACTCCAGGCCGAACACCCCGTCGCCCAGATCGAACAGCGAGCTTCCGCTGTTCTTCTCCACCACGCCGCCTGCGTGCCTGAGAATGTCGAGCCGGATCTGCTCCGCCGGCACCGCCAGTTCGCGATAGTCCCGCTGAACAAGGTCATAGAAATTTTTCCGGCCCTTTTCATACGTGTAGAACGTCTCTACCTGTTTTAGGATCTCGGGCACCGGGATTCCGTCTTTTTCGATGCGTTCGGCAAAATACCCCACGCCCAGGGCATCGAGCATCTCGAAGGGACCGATTTCCCAGTTGAAACCCCACTTCATCGCATTGTCGATATTCACGATGTCGTCGGCGATTTCAGGAATCCGCTTCAGGCTGTAAAGGAGGGTGTCGCGCAGGTTTTTCCAGGCGAATTCAGCGCCCCGGTCCTTGCCGGTCACTACCGCTTTGAGGCGTGCGGCCGGGTCATCGATGATCTTGGCGGCAGCAACCGAAGGGAACCTCGGCTTCTCGAGCGGCTTGTAATCCCCCCCGGAATAGTCGTAGTAGAGGATCTCGGAACCTTTTGCCGACTTTTCCTTTCGATAGAAGCCCTTTTTCGCCTTGCTGCCGAGCAGGCCGTTTTCGACCATGGCAGAGATAAAACCGGGGACCCGAAAGATATCCCGCTCCTCGTCATCGCTCAGCATCTGGTAGCTGTTGCGCCCGATATGCTCGAGGGTGTCGATACCGACCAGGTCGGCGGTGCGAAAAACGGCGCTTTTGGGCCGTGCCGTGGCCGCTCCTGCCACGGCATCGACCTCCTCAACCGTCATTTCCATCTCCAACATATGGCCGATGGCATTGAACAGGGCATACACGCCGATCCGGTTGCCGACGAAGTTCGGGGTATCCCTGGCGTAAACCACCCCCTTGCCCAGCCGCTGGCCAATAAAATCGGCCATAAACGACACGATTTCGGGGTCACTCTCTTTGCAGGGGGCGATCTCGAGCAGTCGCATGTAGCGAGGGGGGTTGAAAAAGTGGGTCAAAAGAAAGTTTTTGCGAACGTTCAGGGGCAGGGTCTGGGCCATTTCGTCCACCGAAAGCCCGCTGGTGTTAGTCGAGAGAATCGCACCCTCGGCGAGGTTCGGTACCACCTTGTCGTGAAACAGGGCCTTCTTTACCTCCATATTTTCGACGATGGCTTCGATCACCCAGTCGCAGGCCCTGATTTTTTCCATATCGTCGTCGAAGTTGCCCACAGCCACCCGCTGCGCATACTCCTCCAGGAAAAAGGGGGCCGGTTTCGCCTTGAGCGCCGCCTGCAGCCCATTGGCGGCGAACCGGTTCATCACCTCGGGGCTCTGCACGGTAAGCCCCTGGGCCAGCTCATTCTCCATCAAACTCGGCGGAACCCGGTCGAGCAGCAGCACATCGAGCCCTGCATTGGCCAGATGGGCCGCGATGGCAGCCCCCATCACCCCCGCCCCCAGCACGGCCACCCGGTTGATCTGTCTCATCGCCTCACCTCCTGCCTGAATAAATCACTCATGACTACCTGGTAATCTCATCCTACCTATAGTTTACTAGGAATCTGCCGGACTTGGGGAAACGCAACGAAAAACAGGGAGGTACGCGAGCGGGTTTTAGAGAAGCCACGAATAAACAGCAGGGCTGTCCATCGACAAGTGTCGGGGCGAGGGGCCGCGACAGCCATGTCGTCTGGCCGAGTACGACGGTTAATTGACCGAATCCCAAAAATGCACGCCCCGGAGATGGCCGGCCGAACAGATGTCGCATAAGCTCTATGTTTTTAGAATGTTACACTGAACGGCGGAGCCCCCCCGGGGTGGATCGAGTTGTATCAAGTGCAGTGATCAGGTCAAAAATACCAGTAAGATGACGGCACAAGTTTTGCTTTTAACCACTCAGTCGGGTCTATTGACATGACTGCTATTTATTCCTCGGCTACTGCCGGGGGGACACAAGGAAGACAGTCTCCATGAAACAAAAAATCATCCTCTCCCTCATCACGCTTTTTGCGCTTTTCGCTTTAGGGGCTCTGATTGCCAACGTCAACATTAACAAAACCACATCACTCTTCAAATACCTCATCAAACTCCACCAGATCGAAGATCTGCGCCACGATCTCCTGGAACAGACTCTCAAGGTTCAGTCGGACCTGTACACGGTCAACACCCCCCTGGGAAATGACCTTGGGGCCATTGTCATAAATGTTTCGATACTCGAAGACTCCGCCGATAACTGCACGTCCTGCCACCATGAACCCGAAGTTTTAGCGACGCTGGAAAGTGTCAATCGAAAGATCGACGCCTACAAAAACGCCCTGAGCTTTTACATTACCGCCTCGGCCAACAAAAAGCGGGTCGAAGCTCTCAAGACAGAGGCGTCCCTGCTCGGCAATCAAATCCTTTTCGACGTCGAAAAGATGGCCTTCGATGCCGGCAAGAAAATCCAGACGATGACCGCCGAGGCCCAGACCAAGGTGCAGCATGCCAAAATGCTGATGTTATTCACCCTGCTGCTGTCGTTTCTTTTCGGAACAGCGGTGGCCGTTCACCTGACAAGAGCCATTACCCGCCCAACCATTGACCTGGTTCAGGCAACACGCAAAATTGCCTCTGGTGACCTCGGCTACACGGTGACCGAGGACTACCAGGCCGAATTCGGAGAATTCGCCAGCAACCTCAATGCCATGAGCCTCGCCCTGAAAAAAAACTACACCAAGCTGCAAAATGAGATCTCCGAACGCAAACAGACCGAAGTCGCCCTGCGAGAAAGCGAAGAGCGTTATGAACTGGCCGCCCGGGCGGCCAATGACGGGCTATGGGACTGGGATCTTAAAACCAACACCGTTTACTTCTCCCCCCGCTGGAAATCGATGCTCGGTTTTCACGAAAACGAAATTATCAATTCAAGAAAGGGCTGGCTCAAGCTGATACACCCCGAGGACCGCCGGCAGCTTCAACAAAAAATTGCGGCCCACCTCAATGGCGACACCACCCATTTCGAAGACGAGCACCGCATGCGGCACAAGGACGGAAGCGACCGTTGGATGCTCAACCGGGGCATTGCCGTCAGGGACGCATCGGGAAAGGCGTACCGCGTCGCCGGCTCACAGACCGATGTCACCGAGCGCAAAACGGCCGAAGACCAGCTGCTGCACGATGCCTTTCACGACACCCTGACCGAACTTCCCAACCGTGCCCTGTTCATGAATCGCCTGAAGCATGCGATCAACGCCTCGCAGAGACGTCGGGATTACCAGTACGCGGTTCTGTTTATCGACCTTGACCGCTTCAAGGTCATCAATGACAGCCTGGGACATGTGGTTGGAGACCAGCTGCTGATAGCCGTCAGCAAAAGGATCAAGGGGTTTCTGCGCCCCACCGACACCGTTGCGCGCCTGGGCGGAGATGAGTTTGCCATCCTCCTCGAGGACATTCACGACGACCGGGATGCCATTCACATCGCCGAACGGATCAAAAAAGATCTTCCGCAGCCCTTCACCATCATGGGATACGAGACCTTCACCAGCGCCAGCATCGGCATCGCCCTTGGCAGCGCAGGCTACGATAGGCCCGACCACCTGCTGCGCGACGCCGATATCGCCATGTACCAGGCCAAGTCCAACGGCAAGTCACGCTATGAAATATTCGACGAGGCGATGCATGCCAGCACCATCAGCCGCCTGCAGACCGAAACCGCCCTGAGAAAAGCCATCGAAAACAGGGAGTTCGTCCTTCACTACCAGCCGATCCAATCAGTTACAACAGGCCAGGTAACGGGCTTCGAGGCTTTGATCCGCTGGCAGCACCCCGAGAAGGGGCTCATCTTTCCCAACTATTTTATCGGCATCGCTGAAGAGACGGGCCTGATCATCGATATCGGCCAGTGGGTTATCGGCGAAGTCTGCCGCAAGGCAAGCCAGTGGAAAAGGGCGTGCCCTGAAGGGCCCCTTCCCACGGTCAACCTGAACCTGTCAAGCAACGAATTTACCCCCAACCTCATCGAGCAGATGAGACAGATCCTCAAGGAAATCGATATCGATCCGCTGACCTTGAGATTCGAGGTCACCGAGAGCACCCTTATGCAAAACCCTGAATATGCCTCTCTGCTGCTATGGCAGCTGAAGGAGATGGGCATCGGGCTGCATATTGACGATTTCGGAACCGGCTACTCCTCACTGAGCTATCTCCACCAATTCCCCTTTGATGCTCTGAAGATTGACCGCTCATTTGTCAACAGAATGACCCAAGACCGGGAAAACCTCGAAATCGTCAAAACCATCATCGCATTGGCCCACAACCTGGGCATGAATGTCATTGCCGAAGGCGTCGAAACCCTGGAGGAGTCGAACATACTGCAGGAGCTCGGATGCGAATATCTTCAGGGGTACCTGATATCCAAGCCACTGGACGAACAATCGATGGATCATTATTTTCCAGCCGTAAGCGGTTCGTTTGACCGGAACAGGGGAGAAAAAAAACCATGACTTCGCTCGTTAAACGAACCATCGCTTGTCTCTTTATGCTGTCGCTGCCTGCAGCCGCCCTCGCACAGCCGCAGCAGAAAGCCATTCACATCGGGCTCATCCCTGAAATGAATGTTTTCAAGCAGATGGAAAGGTTTGCCCCCCTGGCGCAGTATTTAACCCAAGAAATCGGGATCCAGGTAGAATTCAACATCCTCAGCCGCTATGGAAACATCATTGACAGCTTTTCAAGCGAAAAAATGGACGGAGCATTCTTCGGCTCGTTCACCGGAGCCATGGCCATCGAAAAACTCGGCGTCGTCCCCCTGGCCCGCCCGGTCAACCTCGATGGCAGATCGACCTACCACGCCCACATCTACACACGAAAAGACAGCGGCATAAAGAGCGTGTCCGACATGAAGGGCAAGCGGTTTGCCTTTGTCGAAAAAGCGACCACGGCAGGGTACGTCTTCCCGTTGGCCTACCTCAAGGAGCAGGGCGTCAGCGATATCGACGAATTCTTCAGTGAATACTTCTTCGCCGGCAGTCATGACGCCTCGCTGAACGCGGTCTTGAACGAGCAGGCGGATGTCGGCGCATCCAAGAATACCGTTTTTGACTGGGTTCGAAAGTCTAACCCGAGAATCGATAAAGAAATCGTCGTTCTGGCCGAATCGACCAAGGTACCCTCCAACGGGCTCTGCGTCAGAAAGACGCTCGATCCGAGCATTCAGGGTAAAATCAAAAAAGCCCTGCTCAGCCTGGACCAGAGCCCGGAAGGGCGTTCGGTGCTGACAAAATTCAGGGCCGTAAAATTCATAGAAACCGGGGTTGAGGACTACAGGCCGGTTTTTAATTTTGCCGCAAAAGCCAACATCAACCTTCAGCAATACGTGTATCGCAACGATTGAGGAGGGAAAATAAGTCCCCCGGATTGTTAAATGTGTTAAAATGCCCTTTTTGCAAACACATTTGAAAACCCAGAGGAAAGACAGAAAAAAATGACCATTGACTGGTACCCGGGGCACATGTTCAAGGCACAGAAGCAGATCGCCGAAGTGATCAGATCGGACTGGTACCCGGGGCACATGTTCAAGGCACAGAAGCAGATCGCCGAAGTGATCAGATCGTTCGACGTGATCATCGAGGTACTCGACGCGCGCCTGCCCGCTTCCAGCGCCAACCCCCTGCTGCAGCAGCTGCGCGGCGACAAACCGTGCGTGAAGATTCTTAATAAATACGACCTCGCCGACCCGGCCGTCACCAAGGCCTGGGTCCGCCATTTTGAAAAAGAGCACGGGGTGCGCGCCCTTCCCCTCGAGGCCAGACAGCGCGGCGAGGTAGCCAACATTTCCAAGCTCTGCAAGCGCCTGGCTCCCCATCGCAACAAGCCGGGCATTCCGCTGCGGGCCATGGTCATCGGCATTCCCAACGTCGGCAAGTCGACCCTGATCAACACCCTGGCAGGAAAAAAAATCGCCCGGGTCGGTGACAAGCCCGCCATTACCACCTGCCCACAGCAAGTCGACCTGCGCAACGGCATCCTGCTTTCCGACACCCCCGGACTCCTTTGGCCCAACCTCGAAGACCAGACCGGCGCCTATCGCCTCGCCACCAGCGGCGCCATCGGCGACGGCGCCATCGATTACGTCGATATCTCCCTGTTTGCCGCCGACTTCATGATGCAGCGCTACCCGCATCAGGTTCAAACGCGCTACAAACTGGCCTCCTTGCCCGAAAGCCCCACCGCCCTGATCGAGGAAATCGGCCGTCGTCGCGGCTGCCTGGTCAGCGGTGGAGTCGTCGACATGCACCGAGCCGCCGAGATTTTTCTGCGGGAATTGCGTGGCGGCCAGATCGGCCGAATCAGCCTCGAAGAACCAGGGGACATGGCCGACAAACCGTCGGCTGCGGAACAACAATAATCCAGGTGGATGTTACCTGACAGCGGATCCCCGGCCGCATCACCCCTGAGACAAAAGGTGACGGGACAGACGCAGGGCAAGACACATGAGTGTCGTCGTTGGCGGCAGCCCCCATGGGGCCGGAAGGACTGAGCCGTCGCAGACGTACAGGTTGTCGATTTCGGTGTTGAGATCGAAACCGAGTTGGCGTCCGATCTTCATCGTACCACCCGGGTGAGCCGAAGTGATTCTGCTGCGGAAAACCTTGCCGGCCCCGGCATGGCGGAGGATCGCTTCGGCAACCTGCGCCCCCCTTTCGAGTCTCGACAAATCTTCCCCGCTAAACGCCTTGCGCATCGGCCCGATCATTGAGCCGCTGACCTCATCGGCCGCTTTAACCATGAGGCTCAGCGATTTGCGGTGGCTAAAAAGCCGGTCAGGCCGCAGCGCCAGAAGCGCCCCGGCCATGAAGAGGCTTGGGGGGAGCTTGAGGTCGGCGAGAAAGACCTGCTCATCTTCAAGGTGAGCGCCATACACCATGGCCGCTTCGTTACGGCTGACAAGGCCATCGACCTCCCCGGAAACGACGATGACGGGGTCGCAGAAAAAGCCGCCGGTCGTTTTCGTGCCAAGACACCGGTGGAGCAGGGCCGGAGTTCGCGCCCCCCCTGCGGCGACCACGATGCGAGCGCCAAGCGCCCTTTTCACACCTCCACCTTGCCGGTACTCGACGCCATACGCCCTGCGACCGTCTGTCAGAACCCGTTCCACCTCGGCCCTCTCGAGCAGCAGGGCCCCCTTGGCGACAGCCTCCCGCACAAAGGCGTCCGCCCGCCAGCTCTTCTCCATGACCTGCCCGACCTCCCCCGGCCCCAGCGCCGCCTGATCGATCAGCTTGGGCAGCTTTTTCCAACCGATTCCCAGATCGTGCGCGCTCTGACAAATCCTTCGCGCCATGGGACCGACCAGGTCATCCCTCAAAGGGGCCATTGGCAGCAGGCCCTGCAGGGTCTGATAATCCTGAGCCAGATCGATGCCGAGGGTCCTGAAACGGGCCAACGGAGGTTCGTTGCCGGTGGCATAATACAGCAGGGAAGTCCCCCCGACGGCGCTGCCGCTGACCAGGGTCGCCCCCCTGCCCAGGTGAACAATCCTGGCGGTCGAGACCATATCGAGCAGCGGTGTGCGTACCGGGGTGGAGCTGCCCCGCTCCAGAATCAGCACCCGCTGTCCCCCCCGGGACAGCTCCCTGGCCAGTGTCGCCCCGGCCGGGCCTGACCCGATGACGATGCAATCGTAGCTGCCCATATTCATCGCCTGCCACCTCTGTCTTCGCAAACCAACAAAAACCCCGGCCACCTTACCGGGCTGCCGGGGTATTGTACAGGTTTCAGAGGGGCTGCGGAAGTAGCAGGGAAAAAGAACCGCAGCGCTTCGATCTATCAGTAATTAATCATCCGAGGCAGATCTTTAGCCTGGGCGATCCATTCGCCGACCTGCTTTTCGGTCGGCATTTTACGCACCAGCTTTTTCTCGGCATTAACGTCGCAAAGAGCACCAAAAAGATTCTCGGCCTTACGCCTGGCCAACTCAGGAACGGTATCGACGCCGGCCGACTCGAGCAGATCGGCATATTCCTG
>CALZIC010000059.1 GCA_945787285.1 uncultured Desulfuromonadales bacterium | reverse complement strand
AGGTCTTCGCCGGTGGTGGAGGTGACCAGCTTGCCGTGCTTGACTCCCTTGGTGCCGATCAGCTCGTCGGCCAGGCGCCGGACCTCTCGGGCCTTGCCCTTGACCACGACGACTTCCAGACAGTGATGGGCGTCGAGGTGCACGTGAAGGGCGGAGATGATGGCATCGTGGTGGGAATGCTGATGTTCCGTCAGTTTGTCGGAGAGGTCGCGGGTGTGGTGGTCGTAGACCAGGGTGACCGTGCCGACGGTCTCCGCGTCTTCGTTGGCCCACTGTTCTTCCACAAGGGCCCCGCGGATCAGGTCGCGAATCGCCTCGGACCGGTTGCCGTAGCCCTTGCGGGCGATCAGGTCGTCGAAACGCTTGAGCAGTCGGGTGTCGATAGAGATGCCGAAGCGGGCGAGGTCGGTCATGGGGATTCCTCCAGGGGCTGGTCACGGGCAGAAACCTGTTTAGCATGCAGGTCGGTAAGGGTCAAGGATATTGGGGTTCTAGAAACATTAATAAACGTTTTATCCACAATCTATCCACCGGAATTTCACAAGATGTTGTGTTTTTTTTGCGGAAAAAACTCTATATATTGGGTTTTTTCGGTTGACTGCCCTCGACTCTGTGCTAAATTTGCCGGGTGTTCAATATTCAGAGGTGGAGGGTTTATTAAAATGATCGAGTTTATCCGTAAGAGGGATGGTCGCATGGTTCCTTTCGAGGAGCCCAAAATTGCCGATGCCATACAAAAGGCGGTGCGGGCCGTCGGCGGTACCGATATGGAGAAGGCCGGTCGTATCGCCCGGCAGGTGGTCGGCATTCTCGAGGTGATCTACAAGGATGAACGGATTCCCACCGTTGAAAATGTGCAGGACCTGGTCGAGAAGATCCTGATCGAAAACGGCCATGCCAAGGTCGCCAAGAACTACATTCTTTACCGCAAACAGCATGAGAGCTTGCGCAGCACCCAGGAATTCATGAAGGAGTCCATCGAGGCGATCGACTCCTACCTGACCCAGGAGGACTGGCGAGTCAACGAAAACGCCAACATGGGCTATTCGCTGCAGGGGCTCAACAACCATATCGCCGCCAATATCACCAGCAACTACTGGCTCAATAAAATCTATCCTTCCTATATCGCCGATGCCCACCGGCAGGGGGGCTTTCACATCCACGATTTGGGGATGCTGTCGGTCTACTGCTGCGGCTGGGACCTCAAGGACCTGCTGCTGAAGGGGTTCGCCGGGGCCTACGGCAAGGTGCAGAGCGCTCCGCCGTCGCACTTCCGCACAGCCCTCGGTCAGGCCGTCAACTTCTTCTACACTCTGCAGGGGGAGGCGGCCGGAGCCCAGGCGTTTGCCAATTTCGACACGCTGATGGCGCCCTTTATCCGCCACGACAATCTCGGTTACAAGGAGGTCAAACAGGCCGTTCAGGAGTTCATCTTCAACATGAACGTGCCGACCCGGGTCGGTTTTCAGACCCCCTTCACCAACATTACCCTCGACATGACCTGCCCCAGAAATATGGCCGACGAAGGGGTCATTATCGGCGGCGAGATGATGTCCGAGACCTACGGCGAATTCCAGGCCGAGATGGATCTCTTCAACCGCGCCTTCTGCGAGGTGATGATGGAAGGGGACAGTTCGGGGCGGATTTTCTCCTTTCCGATTCCGACCTACAACATCACCCAGGGGTTCGACTGGGACGAGCCCCGTTTCCAGCCGATCTGGGAGATGACCGCCAAGTACGGCATCCCCTACTTCAGCAATTTCATCAACTCGGACATGGATCCCGAGGATGCGCGTTCCATGTGCTGCCGCCTGCGCCTCGACAACCGCGAACTGCGCCGCCGCGGCGGCGGTCTTTTCGGCTCCAACCCGCTGACCGGTTCGATCGGCGTGGTCACCCTGAACCTGCCGAGGGCCGCCTACCTGGCCGAGGACGAGGAGGGCTTCTTCACCCGCATTTCCGAACTGATGCGCCTGGCCTTCGAGTCGCTGGAGATCAAGCGCAAGCAACTCGAGCGCTTCACCGAAGAGGGGCTTTACCCCTTCAGCCGCTACTACCTTTCGGGAATCCGCGAGCGCAGCGGGCACTACTGGGACAATCATTTTTCGACCATCGGCCTGATCGGCATGAACGAGGCCTGCCTCAACCTGGTCGGCGCCGGCATCGACTCGCAGGAAGGCAAAAACCTGGCGATCCGCGCGCTGCGTTTCATGCGCGGCCAGCTCGAAGCCTTTCAGGAGGAGACCGGGCACCTGTTCAACCTGGAGGCGACCCCCGCCGAGGGGACCAGTTTCCGCCTGGCGCGCATGGACCGCAAGGCGTTCCCCGACATTATCGCCGCCGGCAGCGATGAGCCGTACTACACCAACTCGACCCAGTTGCCGGTCGGTACCACCGACGACATTTTCGAGGCGCTGACCCACCAGGATGCTCTGCAGACCCAGTACACCGGGGGCACCGTTTTTCACGGGTTCCTCGGCGAGCGTCTCGACGACTGGCGCGGCGCCCGGCTGCTGGTCAAACGCATTTCCGAGAATTTTCATCTGCCCTATTTCACCATCAGTCCGACCTTCACCATCTGCCCGGTTCATGGATATATTCCGGGTGAGCATTTCGCCTGCCCCCATGTCCACGAAGGGAAGGCGGCCTAAGATACGGCGGGGCAGGGAGCCGTTCCCTGCCCGGTCCTTTACATCGGCGTACCCGATACGCCTTTACGCACAGGGAGGTAAGGGCGACAGCTGATTCGATGGGGATCAAGGGATTTCAGGGGACGAGTCTGCTCGACTTTCCCGGGCGGATCGCCTCGCTGATCTTTTTCGGAGGGTGCAACCTGACCTGCCCCTTCTGTCACAACCCCAGCCTGGTTCTCGATCCGGAGCAGTACCCGGACATCCCCATGGCGGCGCTCCTGGAAGAACTTCAGGGGCGCCGCTCCTTTATCGACGGGGTGGTGGTTACCGGCGGCGAGCCGACCCTGCATCGTGACCTCCTGCCGTTTCTCCGGGAGGTCAAGGCTCTCGGACTGCAGGTCAAGCTCGACACCAACGGTCTGGCACCGGCGGTTCTGGAGCAGGCTTTGAGTGAGGGGACGATCGACTACCTGGCCCTCGACCTCAAGACTTCGCCGGTACGATACGGAGAATTGCATGGGGCTGCTGTCTGCGTTGACGACCTGCTGGAGAGTGTTCGCCTGATCCTGGACAGTCCGGTGGAATCGGAATTTCGCACCACCTGCGTTCCCGGTTTTGTCGAAGAAGCGGATGTCCGCCGTATCGGCGAGGCGATCCGCGGAGCGCGCCACTGGGTTTTTCAGCAGTTTCTGCCAGGTCCCGCCCTCGAGCCGACTCTGCGCGAGCGGGTGCCGCATCCTTCTGACAAAATCCTGTCCTTTTCCGAACTGGGCAAAGGTTACGTCCAGCGCGTTTCGGCCAGAGGACTCTGAAGCCATCCGAACAACAAGGCCGCCCCTGCCCGGGGCGGCCTTGTTGTTTGTGAATCGAAGACGCCCCCTCCTCTTTTTTGGCACGATCAGTGCTTTTTATTCCCAGCAACGTTTAGTTGGGATAATGCGTGTTACGAATATGGAAATAGTCGCAAGCAGGGGTTGACTTCTGCTCCCGCCCCCACTAAAGTTGGGTTGGTGACACGAATTCAGAAACCGTCGCACGCGGCTTTTTCAAGGAGGTTCGATCGATGCACATGGCCGATGCTCTTCTTTCTCCGGTGGTGGGCAGTACCATGTGGGTGGCCGCCGCCGGCACCATTTACTGCTGCTCCAAAAAGGTCAACAGTGAACTGGACGATAAAAAGATTCCCCTGATGGGGGTGCTTGGCGCGTTTATCTTTGCCGCCCAGATGATCAATTTCACCATCCCGGCGACAGGCTCCAGCGGCCATCTCGGCGGAGGGATGATTCTGGCCATTCTCCTCGGACCCTGGGCCGCGTTTCTGACCATGGCCTCTGTGCTGACCGTGCAGGCGCTCTTTTTTGCCGACGGAGGCCTGCTGGCTCTGGGATGCAACATCATGAATCTCGGAGTCTTCCCCTGTTTTGTGGCCTACCCCCTGATCTACAGGCGGATTGCCGGCAATAATCCGACCCTTGGCCGGATTACCGCCGGCTCGGTGGCATCGGCGGTGGTGGGACTGCAGCTCGGCTCGTTCTGCGTGGTGGCCGAGACGGTGCTGTCGGGCGTTTCTGAACTTCCGTTCGCCGCCTTTGTGCTGATGATGCAGCCGATACATCTGGCCATCGGCCTGGTCGAGGGCTTCGTTACCGCCGCGGTGGTCTCTTTTATCTGGAAGGCCCGCCCTGAAATCCTCTCTGCCGGGCCGGACCCAGAGATTTCGAAAAAGGAGTCGATGCGGCCGCTGCTGGTCGGACTGCTGCTGGTCGCCCTGGTGGTCGGCGGAGGCCTCTCCTGGTTTGCCTCCTCGAATCCCGATGGCCTTGAGTGGGCCATTCACAAGGTTTCCGGCCAGGAAGAGCTGGCGGCAAAGGAAGAGGGCGTTCACGGCGTTCTGGCCCGGGTGCAGGAGCAGGCAGCCATTCTTCCCGATTACGGCTTCAAATCATCTTCTGAGGCAGAAAGTGCCGAGCCGCAGTGGACCCCGGTCGATCCCGGCACCAGCGTCTCCGGTCTGGTGGGCGGGACGCTCACCCTGGCTATGGCCGCGGTGGTCGGTCTGCTGCTGAAAAGACGGAGCCGGGTGGCTTAACCGGTCTATTTGAAAACAATTCTTGGGAAAAACAGGTCGTCAGAACATGGCGGCCTGTTTTTTTTGTGGGGCAGCATTTCAGAGCGAATTGGGTGCACTCAGGCGGGCGCGGGGCAGGGGGGTGAGCAGGGTGAGCAGGGTGAGCAGGGTGAGCAGGGTGAGCAGGGACAGGACGTCGCGGCCCTGCTGGTTTAAGGCCGGCATGCGGAAGGTTTCCCGGTAACGGCCGCGACGGCGCTCGAATTGCCTCCGTCCGCCGGCCAGACGCAGCGGGCAGATGCGGGCGTAACTTCTGTGATTCCCGGCGGCCCGTGAACAGGTCAGGGTAAAGAGGATCCGCTCACAAACGATATGAACCAGCGCCGGGGTGCCTGGTTGGGTTAGTTCGGAGTTGCCAGTTTGTGACAGAACAGGCAGCGGGCATTGGGGCGGTGATCCCCGTTATCCGGAAAGGGGGCTTCGGTTGCGACACCATGGCACTGCCCGCAGAATTTTTCGGCGGCCTTTTTGCCTTCCTGGCGCTTGACTTCGTGGAATTTCTGATGAATATCGTCGTAAGGGACCCTTTTGGTTTTGATCTCGCCGGAAATGGCAAAGAAGACGCCGAATACGGTGGCAACGATGCCGATAAAGATCCAATCGCGTTTTTTGATCGCCATGCTATTCCTTCATTATTGTTTTGGGGAGTCTAAGGTTGCAAATGCCGGGGTAGGGTTGAGTGAAGCACAATTGCCGGTGGCCGGCAAAACGGTTGTTGCCCTCTTTATTCCGTTTTTATGAACAGCAGGTAGATCGCGGCCCCGACAATGGAGGCCCCGATGATGACGAAGGTGACCAGCGCGTCGGTATTGAGGCTTCCCGGTCCTCCCCTCTGCTCGAGGGTGTAAGCGACCAGTCCCGCGAACCCCGAAACGGTCAGCAGGGTCGTCAGCAGAACCCGCCAGCGCATGAAGAGGGCGACTATGGCCAGCAACGCGATTCCCCCGAGCAGGTACGGGTCATGCAGCAGGTTGGAGAGATCGAGTTCCTGCAGCCTTTCAATCACGTTCTGGGTTTCGAAGTCTTCGAGATGCTCCTTGAGAAACTCGACAACCGTCGAATAGTCCATTTATAAGTATCCTGTCCGCGATCGGGTGGATTCCAGCGGGGGGAGACGTGCGTATCGTTAGAGAGTACCAGTATTGTCATTGAAAGGTAAAGTGCAAAGTCAAGGTTCTTGACTTTGCATAGGGGCTTAACTACTATCGATACCTTAATCTAAAATCAGGAGCGATTGACAGAAAGTGCCGGAACGCGCGATCGGAGTATTTGATTCAGGGGTCGGGGGCCTGACGGTCCTCAAGGAAATGCTGCGGCTGCTGCCGGGCGAGGAACTCGTCTATCTCGGCGATACGGCCCGGGTCCCTTACGGAACAAAAAGCCCTCACACGGTGCTGCGCTATGCCGTCGAGGCGGCCTCATTCCTGGTCGATCAGCGGGTCAAGATGCTGGTGGTGGCTTGCAATACCGCATCTTCGGTCTCGCTGAAGGCCCTGGAAGAACGGTTTAACCTGCCGGTGGTGGGGGTGATTGAGCCGGGTGCGAGAAAAGCGGTGACGCTGACCCGCAACGGGCGGGTCGGAGTGATCGGCACCGAGGGGACCGTGGCCAGCGCGGCCTATACCCGCGCTATTCATGCCCTTGCCCCGGATGTCGAGGTCTATTCCGCGGCCTGTCCCCTTTTTGTTCCGCTGGCCGAGGAGGGGTGGGCCGAGCATCCGGTAGCACACCTGGCTGCCAAGGAATACCTGGCGCCGCTGGTGGAGCGGGGAATCGATACCCTGGTCCTTGGCTGCACCCACTATCCGCTCCTCAAAAACACCCTGCGACAGGTTCTGGGCGAGGGCATCACCCTGGTCGATTCGGCCGAAGAGACGTCCCGAAGCGTTGCCGAAATGCTCGCCTGCCGCGATCTGCCCCGGCCCAACCCGCCCGGGCAAACCCGTTTCTTCGTCACCGATATCCCGACCCGTTTTGTCCGGGTGGGAGGCTCTTTTCTCGGCTGCCCCCTCGACTCGGTATCCCAGGTTTCCATCGATTAACGCGAACCCTGTCCGCTTGGCCTGCACGGGCCCGGAATTACACCGGGAGATTTTGACTCATGGATAAAAAAATGCTCCAGGAACGTCTCCTCTGGGCCACTTGCCTGGTTGTTCTGCTCGTTTTCGGGGGCCTCCTGGCCCGCCATTTCATGCTCCCCGAGCGGCCCCCCGCAGCACCGGTGGCCGAGCAGCAAGAGCCGCCTGTTCTGCGCGAGGTCATCCTCTATTTCGCCGTGGCCGACGGCACCCACCTTGAAAGCGAAAGCCGCCAGATCGAGGACTGTCTTGTCGAGGAAGAGTGTCTGCTGGCCACGGTCGCCGCCCTGGTCCAAGGGCCGACGCAAGGACTGGCCCCGGTGGTGCCCCCCGGAGCCAGGGTGAATGCCGTTTCGGTCGAAGGCAATACGGCCATTGTCGATTTCAGTCGCGAATTTGTATCCGGGCACCCCGGTGGCGCCATGTCCGAGCTGCTGAGCGTACTGGGGGTGGCTAATTCGCTGGCGGTCAATTTTCCCCACATCCGTCAGGTACGCATCGAGATCGAGGGGAAAGCGATCGATACGATCAAGGGGCACGTCGATTTGCGAAATCCGGTGCCGGCCGATTTTAACTTTGGGATCATGCCAGAGGGCGGAGGTGACGCCCCTGAATTTTATTACGACAACGAAATACCGCCTGCAGAGCAGTTGCGGGGAGAAGGCTGATGACAGATTTTCTTAAGGCAATCAAGGAACGCGTCCTGGTCCTCGACGGAGCCATGGGCACCATGCTCCAGGAGAGGGGCCTCAAGCCCGGTGGTTCACCGGAGGAAATGAACCTGGCGGCTGCCGATGTGGTGGAGGCGGTCCATCGTGAATATGCCGATGCCGGTGCCGATATCCTGGTGACCAATACCTTTGGCGGCAGCCGGACCAAGCTGGAGCATTACGGGCTTGACGATCGCCTCACCGAGATCAATCGGGCGGGGGTCGAGATCGCCCGTCGCGCTGCCGGCCAGAACTGCCTGGTGGCCGCATCGGTCGGTCCGACCGGCAGGTTCCTGAAGCCGGTCGGTGATGCCGGTTTCGATGAAATGGTCGAAATATTCGGTGAGCAGGTGAGCGCTTTTGTCGACGGGGGCGCCGATCTTATCACCCTCGAAACGTTTCTCGATATTCGCGAACTGCGTGCCGCGGTCATCGCCTGCAAGGAATTCTCGTCCCTGCCGGTCATGGCGCTGATGACCTTTGACGACGGCGGGCGCAGTGTTCTCGGCACCCCTCCCGAAGCCGCCGCCGTGACCCTTGAGGCACTTGGCGTCGATGTGGCCGGATCCAACTGCGGGCTCGGGGTCGATGGCATCTACACCATTCTCGAGAAAATGCGCTCGGTCTCTTCGCTGCCGCTGATCGCCCAGGCCAATGCCGGGCTCCCCGAGCTGCGCAACGGCGAAACCGTTTTTCCCGGAACCCCAGAGGAGATGACCGCCTATCACGATCGCATGATCGAGCTCGGGGTGCGCGTGATCGGCGGCTGCTGCGGGACGACTCCGGCGCATATCCGGGCGATCCGCGACGCCCTCGAAGGCAAGCCCCAGGGCTGGACCGCGCCTTCGCGCCGCTGTTTTTTGTCGAGCCGCACCTCGGTGGTCCCGGTCGGTACCGACAGCCCCTGCGCGATTATCGGGGAGCGGATCAACCCGACCGGCAAGAAAGGGTACACCGCCGAGCTCAAGGAGGGCCAAACTGCCTACATCCGCAAGGAAGCGCAGTCGCAGACGGCTGCCGGTGCAACCCTGCTCGATGTCAATTGCGGCGCTCCGGGGGTCGATGAGCCGGTGGCGCTGGAGAGGGCCGTCTATGCCATTTCAGGGGTTGCTTCGGCACCCCTGGTCCTCGACTCCTCCGATCCGGCCGCTTTGGAGCAGGGGCTCAAGGCGGCCGATGGCAAGGTGCTGATCAACTCGGTTTCCGGAGAAGGCAAGAGTCTTGACCGGATCCTCCCGTTGGCGAAAAAATACGGCGCCGCCATTATCGGGCTGGCCCTTGACGACCAGGGCATTCCCCAGACCGCCGAGGGGCGGCTCGATGTCGCCCGGCGGATTCTCGATGCGGCCAGCGCGTCCGGCATTCCCCAGGAGGATGTGGTGATCGACTGCCTCTCCCTGACCGTTTCGGCCGAGCAGAGCCAGGCGATGGTGACTCTCGAGGCTCTGCGCCGGGTGCGCGGCGAGCTCGGCCTGGCGACGGTCCTTGGGGTCAGCAACATCTCTTTCGGCCTGCCGCGCCGGCCGATCCTTTCCTCGGTCTTTTTTGCCATGGCCCTTGAAGCCGGGCTCTGTGCCGCCATCATCAACCCCAAGGACGAGCGGATGATGGACGCCTATCGCGCCGCCATGGTCCTGCTCGGCAAGGACCAGCGCGCCGAAGAGTATGTTTTGGCCTATGGCGGCCAGACTGCCCCTGTGGCCGTCGCTGCAGCTCAAGGCGCCGAGCTCGGCATCCGCGAACGGCTGGCGGCGGCGGTCATCGAGGGGGACAAAGACGGCATCACCGCCCTGGTCGAAGCGGCTCTTGACGAGGGGCTGTCGCCGTTGGAGGTCGGCAACGAAGGGCTTCTCCCCGGGCTCGAAGTGGTCGGCAAGCGATTCGGCGCCAACCAGGTCTTTCTGCCCCAGGTGATTCTCTCGGCCGAAACGATGCAGACCGCCTTTGCGCGGCTCAAGGCCGAGATGAAAGAAGGGGAGGTGTCCCGCAGTCTCGGTAAAATTTTGATGGCGACCGTCGAGGGGGATATTCACGATATCGGCAAGAATATCGTCTGCACCCTCCTTGAAAATCACGGTTTCGAGGTCATCGACCTCGGAAAGAACGTGGCGGCGGATAAAATCCTCGAAGAAGCGGTCGCCCAGAAGGTCGATGCCGTTGGGCTTTCGGCCCTGATGACCACCACCATTCAGCAGATGGAAGTGACCATCGGCCGGTTGAAGGAAGCCGGGGTCAAGGTCTTTACCATGGTTGGCGGAGCGGTCGTGTCTCAGGATTACGCCGATGCCATCGGGGCCGATCTTTACGCCGCAGACGCCATGGAGGCGGTCGCCAAAATCAAGGAATTAATGTCACAGCGCTGAGTCCCCGGATCCACCACCAATTTTGGGCTTCGGCCGCCGAAAAGGGAGCATCTGCTTCGTTGCCTTCACCGATTGGGTGCTCAACGTAGCTGCCGCTACGTCTCCGCCCAAATCGGCTTGACGCCTTGTATCTACCCCATTTCTGCGCCCTCGGGCATCAAAACAGGTGGTGGGTCTGGGGAGTCGGGAACCCCTTGCGCCATTTCGCGTAATGTGGTAACAATTGGTAAGTTTTTTCATTACTTTTAGGGGTTGTCATGGTTGTCGGATTCAACCACAACTTTCGCTACAAGGGCGAAGTTTATCACATTCAGACCGAAGACAGCGGGGCGAAGAATCCCCAGATCGTTACCCTGCTGTATTGTGGCGGGACCATCCTGGTTTCGAAAAAGATCTCTTACGCGGAGCTTGGTCCGACCGACAACCTGTCCACGCTGGTCGAAGAGATGATGAAGGACCAGCATCGGGAGATGCTGCGTCGCCTGAAAAACGGCGAACTGGACGATGTCATCGCAGGGCAGAACCCCTCCCCGCCGCCTGTCCAGGTCTCTGTCCAGGCCCCTGTCCAGGTTGCTGAAAGGCAAAGCGAAACCCAGGCCGCGGCAGCTGCCGCAGTCGCCGTGCCTGCAGCTGTGCCTGTTGCCGCAGTCGCCGTGCCTGCAGCTGTGCCTGTTGCCGCAGTCCCTGCAGTCGCTCCGGTTGCCGAGCCGAGTGCGGGCAACGACCTCAGCCTCGACGATATTATCCTTTCCTACCTGATCGGCGAGGAAAGCTAGAATTCAGGCCCGCTACGGCAACGGAGCGGGCTTCTCAGAACCGTCGCCCGGCGTGGGCCGCAGGCGACCGACACTAATAGATAGAATTTTCCCCTATGGGGAGGCTCGAAAGGGAGTACTTAGTCTGATGCTTAAAGAAGAGACCGTCCGGGAGTTGGAGCAGGCTGCCCGGAAGTTGCGCGTGGAAATTCTCAAGATGTTGAATACCGCCAGTTCGGGCCATACCGGCGGCAGCCTGTCGGCCATCGATGCGATGACCGCCTTGTATTTCCACAAGATGCGCCATGACCCGAGCAATCCGTCGTGGGAGGATCGGGACCGGTTCGTTCTTTCCAAGGGGCATGCGGCCCCCGCCCTCTATGCCTGCCTGGCTGAAGCCGGGTATTTTCCCCGTGATGACCTCAAGACCCTGCGCCGCCTCGGCAGCCATCTGCAGGGGCATCCCGACATGAACAAGACCCCCGGGGTGGAAGTCTGCACCGGGTCCCTCGGGCAAGGACTTTCCCAGGCCGTCGGCATTGCCATGGCCAGCCGCCTCGCTGGTCGCTCCAGCCGGGTTTATTCTCTGCTCGGTGATGGCGAAGTGCAGGAAGGGCAGATCTGGGAAGCCGCCATGGCGGCCGCCCACTATGGGCTCAGCAATCTCTGCGTGATCCTCGATCACAACGGGCTGCAGATCGATGGCAAGGTTGAGGAGGTTATGAATGTCGGGCCGCTGGGGCCGAAGTTCCTGGCCTTCAACTGGCATGTCGTCGAGGTTGACGGTCACGATATGCAGGCGATCTGCAAAGCGTATGATCATGCCGAGGAAGTCACCGACCAGCCGACCCTGATTATCGCCCGGACCGTCAAGGGCAAAGGGGTGCCCTTCTTCGAGCACAAGGCGAACTACCATGGCACCCCCCCGAGCGATGACGAGCTGAACCGGGCCCTTGAGCATCTGGGGCATGCCTGATAATTTCAGAATATAGAATCCAAGAATTCAGAAGTCAGTAGAAACCATCTGACATGTTCACTGAAATTCTGAATAATTATAAATAAGGAAACACGCTGTGAGCGAGATGATAGCAACACGGGACAGCTACGGAAAGACTCTGGCCGAGCTTGGCAAGGAAAATGACAAAATTGTGGTGCTTGATGCCGACCTTTCCGGATCGACCAAGACCGCACTTTTCGGTAAGGAATTTCCCGAGCGCTTTTTCAACGCCGGCATCGCCGAATGCAACATGGTCAGCATGGCGGCCGGACTGGCGGCCGGAGGGATGATCCCCTTCGCCTCGACCTTCGCCGTATTTGCGGCCGGTCGCGCCTTTGAGCAGATTCGCCAGTCGCTGGCCTACCCCAAAATGAATGTCAAGGTGGTCGCAACCCATGGCGGCATCACCGTCGGCGAAGACGGCGGCTCTCACCAGTCGGTCGAGGACCTCGCCATCATGCGGTCGCTGCCCAATATGACTGTTCTCTGTCCGGCCGATGGCCCGGAGACCGCTGCGGCCATCCGCGCCGTGGCCGCCTTCGACGGTCCTGTCTATGTGCGCCTTGGCCGGGGCAAGGTGCCGGTCGTCTTTGATAACGGGTGTGATTTCGTGATCGGCCGTGGCGCGACCCTTCGTGGCGGCAGCGACATGACCTTCATCACCACCGGCCTGATGACTGCCCAGGCGCTGGAAGCCGCGGCGATTCTCGAGGCCGAGGACATCTCTGCCCGGGTTATTCACCTCGGGAGCATCAAACCCCTCGACGTCGATCTCGTTCTTCAGGCGGCGCGGGAAACCGGCGCCATCGTGACCGCAGAGGAGCATTCGGTCATCGGTGGCCTGGGGGGCGCCGTCTGCGAAGTGCTCAGTGAAGGCTTCCCGGTTCCCGTCGAGCGTGTCGGCCTGCGTGATGTCTTTGGCCAGTCCGGGAAGGCAGACGAGCTTCTGGCCCATTATGGACTGACACCCGCCCATCTTGTCGAAGCAGCGGAGCGGGTTCTCAAGAGAAAATAACGATCATGACTCCTGGCCATCTGTTCGGAAATCAGCGTGGGGCCACCCTGATGGTGGTTCTGGTGATGGTGGTGATAACCGGACTGGCGGCCGGCATGGCCGGTACTTCGTGGAAAACGGTGATGCAGCGCGCTAGAGAAGAGGGTCTTCTCTGGCGCGGCGACCAGTATCGCCGGGCGATTCAAAGTTATTACAATGTGAAGCAGGGCGGGATACAGAAGTATCCCCGCAAGCTTGAAGACCTGCTGAAAGATGCCCGCTCGCTGCAGACCGTTCGTCACATCCGCCGCCTCTATCCCGACCCGATGACGGGCGAGGATTGGGTCATTATCAAGGCGCCCGGTTCCGGAATCAAAGGGGTACGCAGCTCCAGTTCCGGAGTTCCGTTTAAAACCGCCGATTTTCTCGAGGAATATGAGGACTTCATGGGGAAGTCGAGCTACAGTGAGTGGGAGTTCACCTACGTACCGGAGAGCAAAAAGAAGACCGAGAAGACCGGGGGGGCCGCTGACTCCAAGTAGTCTGGAAATTCTTTGTCCCATACTGATGAAAGCCAGGGTGGTCATTGTTTTTTAAAAGCCTTATCAGCCGCGTCATCATTCTCAATATTCTTCTGCTGACGATAGGGATAGGCATCTTTACGATGTTCCATGTCCGGCGTGAACAGAGCCACCTTATCTCTTCTTCCCGCGAAAATGCGGCGTTACTCCTTTCCACTGTTGAAAAATCGATCTTCAATGCCATGCGGACAGGGCAGAGCGAAGAAGTCCAGGCCATTCTCGAGATGATCGGGCAGAGCTCTCCGCTGATGACGGTGCGTATTTTCCACCCCAATGGCACCATTCTCAAGTCCGCCAGGCCTGAAGAAGTAGGACAGCCGGTAGATTCCAATGATCTGGCTATCTTCCAGAACCGGCAGGGGTACAGCCTGTTCCGCAAAGGTGGCGAAGACTACCTCGGAGTGATCAAGCCGATCATTTCTGACGAGCGGTGCTTTCTCTGCCATGGCCAGGGACGCAAGGTGGTCGGTGTTCTCAATCTTAATTATTCGTTGGCCGACACCTCCCTCAAGCTCAAGGATTCCACGCAGTTTTTCGTTGTTTCGACCATTTTTATCATTATCCTGCTGTCGGTCGGGAGCACCTTTCTGCTGCTGCGTTTTGTCAAACGCCCCATACAGGAACTCGCCACGCAGATGGCCAACGTCGAAGCGGGGGACCTGTCGGTGCGCATGGAAGCGCGGTTCTCCGATGAAATGGGGAGCCTGGTCAAGAGCTTCAACTCGATGGTGACCCGCCTGGAGAATGCCAAAACGGAGCTGGAGCAGTACCACTACCAGCAGATGGAGCGAGCCGACCGTCTGGCCTCGGTGGGGGAGATGGCATCGGGGGTCGCCCATGAGATCAAGAACCCCCTGGCGGCCATCGGCGCCGCCATTTCGGTTCTCGCCGACGATTTTCCGGAATCCGACCCGCGCCGGGAAATCGTGCAGGAGGTTCTTGCCCAGATCGCCCGGTTGAACAAGACCGCAACCGATCTACTCTACTTCGGGCGGCCGGGAGAGCCTGAGCCGACTTTTGTAGACCTCAACAGCCTGGTTAAGAAAACGCTCTTTTTCATCGCCCAGCACCCGGAGGCCAGAAGCGTTCGGCAGATAGAGAATCTGGCCCCGGATCTGCCGCCTGTCTGGGTCGATGAACAGCAGATTCAGCAGGTTCTGTTCAATGCCATGATCAACGGCATTCAGGCGATGGAACAAGGGGGGGCTCTTTCTGTGGCCACTTCGCTTGTCTCCTGCAATGGCCAGGAGTTCGGCCAGGTCGATATTGCTGATACCGGTTCAGGCATCACACCCGAGCAGATGGAGCGGATCTTCACCCCTTTTTACACCACCAAGGCCAAGGGGACCGGGTTGGGCCTGGCCATCTGCCGCAATCTGATAGAGCAGCAGCGGGGACGGTTGAGAGTGGTCAGCCATCCGGGCGAGGGAACGACTTTCACTATCGAGCTTCCCGTGGTCAGGGAAGATTTTTTTCAACAGAAAGAGGACAGCTGTGCGCCAACATAAAATTCTGGTAGTTGATGATGAACATCTGATCCGCTGGTCCCTCGAACAAAACCTGAAAAAACAGGGGTACGAGGTCGCGACCGCCGCTTCCGGAGAAGACGCCCTCAAGTTCCTGAAAGAGGAAACTCCCGACCTGATGCTTCTCGATATCCAGTTGCCTGGGATCAACGGCATTGAAGTGCTGGAGCGGGTCAAGGAGATGGAAGAGGATATCATCGTCATCATGGTCACAGCCCTGGGGGTGTTGGAGACGGCGGTAAAGGCCATGCGCATGGGGGCGTACGATTACATCAACAAGCCCTTCAATCTTGACGAGCTGGCCATCGTCATCAAAAAAACCCTTGAAACCGGAGAGCTCAAGCGTGAGGTGGCCCACCTGCGGTCGCAGCAGACCGGTAAATACGGCATCAAAAACATCATCGGCAGAAGCAGGCACATGGAAAACGTTCTCAGCATGGTTCAGAAGGTGGCGTCGAGCGATGCCAGCACCATTCTGATCCAGGGCGAGAGCGGCACCGGCAAGGAGCTGATCGCCAAGGCCATCCATTACGAAAGCAATCGTGCCGACAAGCCGTTTATGGCCATCAACTGTGCCGCCGTTCCCGAAACGCTTCTCGAGAGCGAACTGATGGGGCATGAAAGGGGCGCTTTTACCGACGCCAAGACCCAGAAAAAAGGGCTCTTCGAGGTTGCCGACGGCGGCACCCTGTTTCTCGATGAAATCGGAGATATGGAACCCGGCATGCAGGCCAAACTGCTGAGGGTTCTCGAGGAACGCACCTTCCGGCGTGTCGGCGGCACCCGGGATATCCAGGTCGACGTGCGTATCGTCTCGGCTACCAACAAGGACCTCCTTGCGGCGATTGAAGAAAAATCGTTCCGGGCCGATCTTTACTACCGCATCCAGGTTATCCCTATTTTTCTCCCCCCGTTGCGCGAGCGTCGGGACGATATCATGCCCCTGGTCGAGCACTTCGTCCAGCACTTCAACCGGGAGTTCGGCAAGAACGTCAAAGGCGTTTCCAAGATGGCCGAAAAGTACCTTTGCGAATACTCCTGGCCCGGCAATATCCGCGAGTTGAAAAACATCATCGAGCGGGCGATTATCCTCGAAAATGAAGAGGTCCTGCTCCTTGAGCATCTGCCCAAGGAGATGATCGACAAGACCGGCAGCGCCTCCGGCGGACCGGTCAGCTTCGCTCTTCCCCCTGAAGGACTCGATATCGAGGATGTGGAGCGTGAGCTGATCCGTCAGGCCCTCGAATGTTCCGAGGGTAACCAGTCGAAGGCGGCAAAGATGCTGCACCTTGGGATCGATGCTTTTCGCTACCGGATGAAAAAGTTCGGATTCCTGTAGGCCTTCTTCAGTTGGGTTTCTCACGCAAAAAGGCTCCGGCAGGGGCCTTTTTGCGTCCTTTGCCGTCCCGGTTCATCCGCTTCCCCGTTTGTTTTTTTGCCCTTCTGTGCAACCAGATAGCCCTATCAAGAGGTGACTATGAAGCGCGGCACGCTGATGCTGTTAACTCTGCTCCTTTGCTCTCTGTTCTACAGCGGTTGCTCAATCGCAACCTCTGCGCCCGACCAGGCCTCCGGCACCCGGGTCCTTGGCAAGGTGACCGTCGAGCGGGGCCAGAAGCCGGTTGCCGGCGTCAGGCTGATGGCTTTTCCGGCCGACAGCCTGAGCCTGGCCGGCAAGGCGCCGCTGGTATCGGAAAAGACCGGGCCCAGCGGCCTCTTCTCTCTCGCCCTTGTCTCGGGGGACTACTATTTTATCGCCCGAGGCGAAGGTCTGTTCAGTTATTACGGGCGTAATCCGGTGACTGTTCCCGAAGAGGGGCTTCAGGAAATGAACCTGGCCCTGGTCGAGGAAACGCCGCCGCTGCCGGACGCCGTACCCCAGATTGCTACGGGGGTGATTGGAAGCGCCTCGGTCGATGGCAAACCCCTGGCCGGGGTGGTGGTCTATGTCTATACCGATCTCAACGACCAGCTCAAGGGTAGGGGGTTGGGGATGACGGGCGTCACTGATGAAAGCGGCCTTTTCGAAGCGCCCCTCTCCCCGGGGACCTACTACCTGGTGGCTCGTCAGCGGCAAGGGGGGGGCTACGCCGGACCGCTGAGTGCCGGAGATTATATCGGTTATTACCCGGGCAACCCTCTGGTGGTTCGGGACGGGGAGGTGCCGCGGGTGGCCATCCCAATGCTTGAAGTGCCCGAGAAGGTCGATCGCATGGCCAGCACGCTTTTTGGCCAGACCAGCATCCAGGGGCGCATTCTCAGTGCCGACGGGAAGCCGCTGGCCGGTCTGCGGGCGGTTCTTTATAGTGATTCGATGATGCTTAACCGGCCCCTTTACGTTTCCCAGCCGAGCGATGAAACGGGTCGGTTTGTCCTCTCTTTTCCCAGCGGGGGAACCTACTACATCGCTGCCCGCGATACTCTCGGCGGGACGCCCCAGCCGGGCGAGCTCTATGGCCGATTCGGCGGCTCCGACGACAGTTCCGTCGTACTGGCAACCGGGGACGCAATGGAGGGCATTGATATCGTCGTCGAGAAAGTGTGGTAGCCGGCTCTTGAAACGATCGATAGTGCTCGCAGCAACAAAGCGGAGCAGCCCATGGCTGCTCCGCATTGTTTTGCTGGGGGCAGGGGGGGGCGGGCTGAGTAGTCAGTGAGTAGCCCGAGTGTTGTGGCGCAACATTGCGCCTGGGTTGATTGTGTTTAAATAATGAGCAGGGGGGGCGGCTTAAAAAATAAATCTTGTTC
>CALZIC010000058.1 GCA_945787285.1 uncultured Desulfuromonadales bacterium | reverse complement strand
GCGGGGATCGTTGGCGTTGAGGCGCTCGGTTTTCAAGTCGCGAATTTTCCGGTCGTGATCGCGCAGCTTCTCCTTGCGCTCACGGCTGTATCGGTCGGCGGCCTGACAGATGCCGGAGAGGCGCTGCTCTTCATCAGCGATGTAGTCCGCTGTTGCGGGATCAAGGGTGTCGTGCATGTCGGTACTCGATGAATTCAAAGTCATATTTTATAGGTCAGGCAGCCGATCAGGCCACTCTAAAAATGAGGCAGGAAGAGTAGCCGTTTCGAATCGGAACATCAACCCCGTTCTCTTGGAGGCCGTTTGACTATTCGCTCCGCAGCGAAAAATTAATGGTTTTAGACAAGAGTTGAACTCACATGAGAAGCCGATTTGTCGAAAAGGAGCTCAAATATGGGCCAAACGGGCGATGTTTAAGCCGGTCCATGAATAGTCCGACAGCCTCCATCCAATGAAGCAGGTTCATGGATGAGCTTGCCCCTGTGACGGTTGTTCTCTATAGGTTCGTTAATTATGTTGAATCAAGCAGAGAGATGCCAATGGGATGAAAGTTATTACACGGGAAAAATGCGGTCATGAATTGCAGTGTGCAATAAAATAACCCCGATCCATGAGTTAGAGCCTCGGTATCGAAACGATATGAAAAATCAGTCGTTGATGATATCATGTCACCAATCGAGCTGGCTTTTAATTATCTTAATCACCTTTTGGAATTATTATGAAAAAAACATTTAAAATGTCCCACCCAAAGATCAAAGTTCCCAGGCTTGTTGAAGCCATTAAATATGAAGTTAAAAAATACATAAAAAGAGAACGTAGAAAGACCCTACCCCCAAATGTCGATTTTTGGGATTTTGACTGCCGGTACGGTGTTGATGAAGCAAGTAGTGACGTTATCCATGTGTCCGCCATCAATAAATCCATTTCTGAGGCCGAATCAAAACAGCTCGAATCCTTTTATTTGGAAATTCTGGCCAAACCCGGTTATCGAACCAAAAAACCCAAAGAAGAGCAGGGAATAAAGGTGGAAGATTCAGTCGATCAGGGCAAAGAGAACTCAGAGTAGGCTGTCCGGTTCCGTGCTTGCACCGTACCCTATACGAAGCATGACAAAGCGATGCCCAATCTGTTAAGGTGCAGGCCTTCACCTGTCACGGATTCAGGTTCAATTAACCCGAGCAACAAAGGCTATTTTCATGACTGAACTCGATAAAGCCCTCCAAGCCCTGAATGCCAACCCCGATGACCCAACAGCCCAATCGGCTTTTTACGGCCTGCTCCTTAATTCGATCTTCTTCGTCCCCATCGGGACCGAGACGGTCACCACCGATGACGAGAGTGGGAAAAAGGAGGTCGAGCTGCCGTTGATCATCGAAAATGAGGGGACCGACTTCCTGGTATTTTTCGATCAGCAGCAGCGTCTGTACGACTGGGCCGAGAAGGATGTGCCCTGCGTGCAGATGCCGGGACATGTGCTTGCGGAGATAACCTCTCCGGATCTTTGCTGGGCGATGAATGTCGGCACCGACCACGGCAAGCAGTTCGCGCCGGAGGAGATCGCCTGGCTCAAGGATGTTATCGCGCGTTCCAAGGCGGTGGCTGACGAGGGCAAAGTCTAGGATTCTGTCGGCATATGGCTTTAACGGCGGCCGGAATCATGGGTACCGAGACGAAATTAGACAAATGATCGTAGATCGGCTATGAATGGCGGCTACATTACTCCAGTCAACGAAGGAGATTTATCATGGCAAAAGCAAGCGCCCGGCACATCCTGGTCCCCAGCGAGGCGGACTGCAACACCTTTAAAAAGATGATCGAAAGCGGTGCTGACTTTGCTGAAATCGCAAAACAGCACTCCAAGTGCCCGTCCGGCCAGCAGGGTGGTGCTCTGGGTGAATTTTCTCCCGGGCAGATGGTCAGGGAATTTGACGAAGTGGTTTTCTCCGGAGAAGTCGGCAAAGTTCTCGGCCCGGTCAAAACCCAGTTCGGCTACCACCTGATCGAAATCACCAAGCGCACCGACTGAGGACTGCGTCGATAGGTCGGATTAATTTCGGCATCGATTGAACAAAAAACGGCCGCTGAACTGAAAAGTTCAGCGGCCGATTTTTCAACAATATCCGGGGACATCATCAGCGTGGTTGGGATGATTGATGTGCGATCAGCTGTCGCCTCACTCGCCCAGCGCCTCTGAACTCAGGTTAAAGAGGTAAACTTTGTAGCTTCCGCTATCCTCGATCAGTTTGAAGTTAAGACGGGCATCGCCATTGGCGTATTTTGCTTCGACTTTATAACTGACCACGGTTTTAGACCCGCTGGGGAGTTCGGCGGTGTGGGTTTTTTCAAATTCCGGCTCTTCGAAGCTCTGTAACTCGCCCACCTTGGAAAACAGGACAATAATCTGCGCGTACTGCTCATCGGAGATGTTCTGCAGGGCTTCTTCCGCCATGAACCCTCTGGTGGTTTCGAGATCCCACCGGGAGATTTCGGGGACGATCCGGTTCAGGTAGGGGATGACCGTGTCGTCATATTCCCCCGCCTTGGAACGCTCGTTCAGGTGAAAACCCACGATCAGAGAGATCATAGCCACGAGCCAGACGCCGATCATGATGAAAAACTTTTTCATGTTTTTTGTCGGTTCGGGTTTGGGGGAGTCAAAAGACATAACAGATAGTTTCCTCGGCTTGGGGTTGAATATTGAGCGTCTTTTTCAAAACGGAACAATTTGTATAATTTGCCTGTGGCCCACTATTGCCCACTCAACGTCCCTATTACCAGCAAAAAGGGGCGTTTCTGCACGAAAACCCGATCGATTGAAGAATTCCCCCTTCGGGCTAAAAGGTTGCCCCCCGCTCCGCATCGGGAACATCAGTGATCTTCTGCCGCTTCGTTTGCAGCGACGGCAAAGGACCTTCAGCGACACAAGGAAAGCACATTCCCAACACCATGCATAAAGACTTCCTGACGATAATCAAAGAGGTGACCGGCGCCACCGACATTCAGCTGATCGAAGTGATCCAGGAGCTTTGGAGCGGCTACGGCGCCATTCTGCGGTACGGGTTGACCGGCTCGGACCGAAACCGGGTTGTGGTCAAGCATGTTCGCTTCCCCGACCGGGTTCACCACCCCCGCGGCTGGAATACCGATCGATCGCACCGCAGAAAGCTGCGCTCCTACCAGGTGGAAATGGCCTGGTATGCCCGCTGGAGTGCCCGCTGCGGCGCCGCCTGTGCCGTTCCCCACTGCCTGGCGCTCGAAACCCGCGACGAGGAGACGCTCATGGTCCTCGAAGACCTCGATGAGGCGGGCTTCCCGCAGCGCCGGGAGACCGTCGGCGAAGCGGAAATTTCCGCCTGCCTGTGCTGGCTCGCCACCTTTCACGCCACCTTTCTGGGATGCGAGCCTGACGGCCTGTGGGAACAGGGGACCTATTGGCACCTGGAGACCCGCCCCGATGAACTCGAGGCCCTCACCGACCTTTCCCTGAAGCGGGCGGCTTCAGCCATCGACCGGCGGTTGCGGGACAGCCCCTACCAGAGCCTGGTCCACGGAGACGCCAAGCTCGAAAACTTCTGTTTCTCCCCCGATGGCCGGCAGGTCGCGGCGGTCGATTTTCAGTATGTCGGAGGCGGCTGCGGAATGAAGGATGTCGCCTACTTCATCGGCAGCTGCCTGGCCGAAGAGGAATGCGCGGGATGTCGCCTACTTCATCGGCAGCTGCCTGGCCGAAGAGGAATGCGCGCGGCTCGAATCGTGGCTGCTCGAAACCTACTTCACATCACTCAAACAGGCTCTGGCCCGTCTCCAGCCATCGGTCGATGCCGAAGCGGTGGAAGAGAACTGGCGTGAGCTTTACCCGCTGGCCTGGACCGATTTTCACCGATTTTTAAAGGGGTGGAGCCCCGGCCACTGGAAGCTCAACGCCTACAGCGAGCGGATGGCGCGCACGGTTGTTCACCGCCTCGGTCTTTGAGGGGAACAGGCTCCTGAGGGGACAGTACCCGGCTAGCGGACGCCGGGCCGGACCCGGCGGTTTTAATGCCCATGAAGAAACAAAAACCGTGGAGAGCACAGACAAGGATGTTCCTGCCCCTTGCCCCCAAAGGTAGAACACTGTTATACTCAGAACCTACCCGGTAACGGGGAAGCCACACCCCTGCTCTGATTGAATTGCCCAAAGGCCAAAGACGATGAGCCACACCCGTTTTTTCGACACCGTTGAACAGCTTCAACAGGCCTGCACGGTGGAGGAGATCCACTCGGCCTGCTCGGCGGTCTGTGCAAAATACGGATTCGAGCATTTTCTCTACGGCGCCCGCATTCCCGTTTCACTGGTCAAGCCCCAGATGTTCATCATCAGCGGCTATCCCCCGGAGTGGTGGCGCCCGCATTCCCGTTTCACTGGTCAAGCCCCAGATGTTCATCATCAGCGGCTATCCCCCGGAGTGGTGGAGCCATTACAAGGAACAGGGCTACATGGCCCATGACCCGACCGTGGCGCATTGCGCGGAATACAATGTACCCCTGGTCTGGAGTGCCATCGACAACCGCAGTCTACATCAACCCGAGGCCCACAAAATGATGGCCGACGCCAGCGACTTCGGTCTGCGCAACGGCCTCAGCATTCCCACCCACGGTAGCCGGGGGGAGAGTTCCATGCTCTCTTTCACCACGGCCGAACCGGATTCGCGGAGCGATGGGCAGATCCTTCACTTCCTGCCGTTTCTGCAGGCGCTGACCCCGTTTGTTCACGAAGCGGCCCAGCGGGTGATCGAAATCAAGGAAATCACCCCGGCCAAACCTAAGCTCACCCCCAGGGAAAAGGAATGCCTGCTGTGGGCCGCCGAGGGAAAAACGTCCTGGGAGACCTCCCAGATTCTTACCATCTCTGAACGAACGGTGGTTTTCCACCTGCAGAACTCGGCCGCAAAGCTTGGCGTCTCGGGCAAACAGCATGCCGTGGCGCGCGCCATCTCCATGGGGCTGATCTCTACCCAACCGAGCTGATTCCCCCCCCTTTTTTTTCGTCTAGACTTTTCCCATATATATCCTGATACGTATTTCTGATTCCGAATATCACCCACCGCAAGGCCTTTCCTGTATCATTTCAATAAGATGCATAACAAACTGTAAGATCTGACAGATTGCTAACTAAATCCCTCATGGTTAACTGCCTCCTGTCTTCAACACGGGAGGAGGAAGTTATGACCCAGGTATTAGTGGTAAGAAACGATCAGCCCCACACCAATGCGGATTCTTTGAAAGGGATGTTCCGGTTTCGCCACAAGGTTTTTTATGAGAGGCTCGGCTGGGAGGTCGGCAGCCATAACGGTATGGAACGCGACGGCTTCGACGATCTGGACCCGGTATACATGATGGCCGAGGCGCCGGGAAAAAATGTCGAAGGGTGCTGGAGGCTGTTGCCGACCACCGGTCCCTACATGCTTGAGGAAACCTTCCCCCAGCTGTTGCGCGGCACCTCGGTGCCGAAAGATCCGGCCATCTGGGAGATCAGCCGCTTCGCCGTGCTCCCCTCGGCAAGCTCCTCCTCGCGACAGGCGACCCTCTGCTCGATCACCTTCGACATCCTGCGTGCCGGGGTCGATTTTGCCGATCGCAACGGCATCCGCCATTATGTTTTTGTCACCAGTGTCGCCGTGGAGCGTTTGCTGAAACGGGCCGGCTTGCCGCTGCGTCGTTTCGGTGACGGGCGGGCCCAGAAAGTCGGCAAGGTCCTCTCTGTGGCCTGCTGGATCGACATCGACGATGAAACCCGCCGGGCGGTCTACAACGTCGGCGAAGACGCTGCGGCCGTTGAGGCGGCATGAACGTTCTCCTGGTGGGGCATAGCGCAGGAGCCCGGGCCCTGTTCCGTGCATTGCGCGGCCCGGACCGCCGCGACACGATTCACTGTGCCGGCGGCCCGGAAGGCGTCCGGGTGCTGCTCGAAGCGGGCAACCGTTACGGTTTTGCCCTTGTCCACGATCCCGGAGAGGGCGCCGACAGCCATGAGGTGGTCACGGCTTTGCGCAAAAGCAACCCGGAGGTCGCCCTGGCCTACCTGTCCCTGGAACACGAGAGGGAAGAATCGCGCAACGATTCGGCTCCGAAACTGCTGGCAGCTTTCGAAAAGGCATCCAGCGGCAAACGCATTCTCAACTGCCTGCTGGCGCCGTCGGGCCCGGTCGAGCAGGACTGCGCCCGCGGGGCGGACGATTTCATCTTCGAATACCAGGCCCCATGCCGCCCCGTTGGGGGCTCCGGCGACTGAGCCCCGCTGGTGGGAACACACCAGACGCTGGAGGCACAGGGGCCGCTTTGGACAAGGGCATTTGGGGTCGAAGCCAGTGACCAAGGCGTGCCGTGGATAGGGCCACAAGGCGTCCGGTTTAACACGTTGAAAGGAAGGGGGATGGATCGATTCGATCTATCCCCTTTTTTCCTGCACCCTGATGAGTTAGAATCCGCAGTCAGGTCTGTCGCTTCACCCGAAGCGACCGGGGACTTCCCAGGAATACAGAATGATGTGGTTAAAGTCCCGATGTCCTTTTAACCCGGATCCGCGAGGCCGGAGCGGGGCCGGGCTGAGCAATCGACAGGATCGCCCTTGAAATACCCACCTTTGGCAACGGATGCCAATCCGCCTGCCAAGCGCTTTTTCGACGTCTTCCGCTACAGTCGCCGCGCCCTGGAGCTGGTCTGGTCGACCAGCCGCCGCCTGGCGCTGATCTTTGCCGTGTTGACCCTGGTAGCCGGGGTGCTCCCCGCCGCCGTGGCCTGGATCGGCCAGCTGATCGTCGATGGCGTGGTCGCCGCAATGGGTCAGCACCAGCAGACCGGCAGCGCCGATACCACCTTCGTGCTGCTCTTTGTCGCCGCCGAGGCGGGGGTGGTGGCCCTGATTGCCGGCGCGCAGCGCGGCATCTCGACCTGCCAGGCGCTGCTGCGGGCGCTGATGGGGCAGCGGATCAACCTGATGATCCTGGAAAAAGCGCTGACCCTTAAGCTTGCGCACTTCGAAGATTCGGAATTCTACGACAAGCTGACCCGCGCCCGGCGCGAGGCCTCGACCCGCCCCTTGAGCCTGGTGACGCGGACCTTCGGCCTGGTGCAGAATGGCATCTCGCTGGCCAGCTACGCCATTTTGCTGGTGCAGTTTTCCCCCTGGACGGTGCTGATCCTGGTGGCCGGCGGCATCCCCGAGTTCCTCGCCGAGGCGAAATTCTCCGGCGACAAGTTCCGCCTCTTTCGCTGGCGTTCGCCGGAGACGCGGATGCAGATGTACCTGGAGACGGTGCTGGCCCGCGAGGACTACGCGAAAGAGGTCAAGCTCTTCCGGTTGGGACCGAAGCTGCTGGAGCGGTATCGGACAATCTTCGCCAAGCTCTTCGCCGAGGATCGCAAACTGACCCTGCGCCGCGACAGCTGGGGCTTCGCCCTCGGCCTGCTCGGCACCGGCGCCTTTTACGGCGCCTACGCCTGGATCGCCCTTTCGGCCATTCAGGGAGCCATCAGCCTCGGCCAGATGACCATGTACCTGCTCCTCTTCAAGCAGGGGCAGTCGGCGGTTTCGGCCAGCCTTTCGGCGATCAGCGGCATGTACGAAGACAACCTCTACCTGTCGAACCTCTACGAGTACCTGGAACAGCCGGTGCCGCAGATGCAGGGGGAGCTGCAGCAGGGGCCGAAGCCAGGGGACGGGGTCCGTTTCGAAGAGGTCAGTTTCTGCTATCCCGGCAGCGAAGAGCCGGCCCTGCAGCAGGTCAGCCTGCATCTCAAGCCGGGCGAGAGCCTGGCGCTGGTCGGCGAGAACGGTTCCGGCAAAACCACCCTGATCAAGCTGCTGACCCGACTCTACCGGCCCGATAGCGGGCGCGTTCTGCTCGACGGTCTCGACCTGCAGCGGTGGGACGGCGACGCCCTGCGTGCGCGGATCGGGGTCATCTTCCAGGATTTCGGACGCTACCAGTTTCTGGTCGGGGAGAATATCGGCGCCGGCGACATGAGCCACTTCGAGGACCGGCAGCGCTGGGAGGAGGCGGCCGAGATGGGAATGGCCAAAGAGTTCATCGACAAGCTGCCGCAGCGCTACGATACCCAGCTCGGCAAGTGGTTCAAGGGGGGACGCGAACTCTCCGGCGGCCAGTGGCAGAAGATCGCCCTGGCCCGCGCCTTCATGCGCACCCGGGCCGACCTGCTGGTGCTCGACGAGCCGACCTCGACCATGGACGCCGCCGCCGAGGCGACCATCTTCGAGCACTTCCGCGACCTAAGCCGCGGCAAGATGACGATTTTGATCTCGCATCGCTTCTCCACCGTGCGCATGGCCGACCAGATCGTGGTCATCGACAAGGGGCGGGTCGTCGAGCGGGGCAGCCATGAAGAGCTGATGGAGCACGGCGGTCAGTATGCCTATCTCTTCTCGCTGCAGGCGCAGGGGTATCGCTGAGGATTGTGGGGCGGCTACGGGAGCCCCTCACGCCTGGGTGTTGAAAAAAACGGTGAGCAACATGACTTCTAAACTATTGGAAATGATCGACGGCCTGCAGGACGAGGTGTTCTTCTTCGTTGAAGACGGACCGATCAAAGACAAATTGATCGACAGGTATCTGGTGGAGGATGATGCTCATAGCGAAATCCTCGACTTCGATCTCGACGCGTCGGTTCGGATAACGCGGGGAGAAGGCTCGGCGCCCCCGGCGTTCGAAAGTCGACTTGAGGCGGACGATTTCGAGTACCGGACCACCTTTTTTGTCGAGGATTTCGATACCGATGAAAGGGCCGAACTGATCGATCGGCTGAGGCCGCACTGCCCCGTCCCCCTCAAGAAAGAAGCCGGGGCCGGCCGAAACATCCTCAGGAAGAAAAAGGGCCAAGGATTGCTCAACATATCCGAAGCCTCAAAAGCCCTTGGCCTCTCCCACAGGGCCTTGAAGGCGCTGATCCCCTGCAGCGAAATACGAGTCGCGGAGGAAGGCGGCGACAAGACCATCGAGGAGTACTACTGGCAAAAGGATCTGGTCGACAGGTTCGAAACCTTATGGGCAGGGAAAAAGGAGGGACGCGGACACACCAGCGCAGATGTGACCTTCATCGCCGAATGCTGCTGTGACGGCGACAGGCAATGGGCGCGGGACACCATCGCCGGGTTTCTGAAAGACCGGGGGAAATCTACGGACCCCTGTTAAAATTATCCCTATAGAGTGCCCGTTGAAAGCACTTTTCACCGCACATTTATTCAGAAGGAAACCGATGACACTGGAAAAAAGAGAGAACCCGCCCTCGAGAGGAACGATTCTCGGAATCGGGGGGAGTCCAAGAAAGGGCGGCAACAGCGACACCCTGCTATGCCAGATTCTGCATGCGGCCCAAATCGGCGGCGCCCGGACCGAACAGGTCCGTTTGCCCGATCTGCAGTTCCAGCCCTGCGTCGGCTGTGAAGCCTGCCGCAAAAATAGCCGCTGCCCCCGCTTCAGCGATGACATGACCGACCTCTACCCGAAAATCATCGAGGCCAAGGGCCTGGTATTGGCCTGTCCTGTTCACAACTACAACATCACCGCCTGGATGAAAGCCTTTATCGACCGGCTCTACTGCCTCTACAATTTTAACGATCAGCGGCCACGCGGATGGTCGAGCAAATTGGCGGGTCAGGGGCGCAAGGCCGTCATCGCTGCGGTCGCCGAGCAGGAAGATAAAAAGGATATGGGTTTTGCCCTGGAGGCGATGCGAATGCCCTTGGAGGCCCTCGGCTATGAAATTGTCGGCGAGCTGCCGGTATTGCGCATCTTCGAGGCGGGGAGAGTTGCCGAGGTGCCTGAGGTTATGGCGGAGGCGCGGCGCTTGGGGGCTTTGCTCGCCAGAGAGACAATCTAAAAACCGGCGGGACGCTTCCCGCCACACGGATCGGTCGTTTTGTGAAGAGGGGACAGGCACCTGCGGAGCCTGTCCCCGTTAGTTTGCGCGCCGACTCAGCGGCGTTTCTTACCCTGGGGCCTGGGCGCTTTGGCCACCGATTTAAACTCGGGTTCATAGCCAACAGTGAAGCTGGCGGTGGCATTGTTGCGCAGGCTCAGGAAATGCGCATTGTTTTTATCAAAAGGGCAAACGGGCACGCGGCACGGTTCAAATCCGAACTTTTTGTAATAGCCGGGTTCGCCCAGAACAAACAGGGTCTGGCTTTTGATCTGCTCCTGCCGCAAGGCGAATCGGAGCAGTTCCGAGCCGACTCCCTGTTTTTGAAAATCGGGGGCCACGGCCATCGGCGCCAGGTGAAGCCCGCACACGTCCTTGCCGTTATAGGCATTGGAAAAGGCGATGTAGGCGATAGCCTTGTTGGTGTGAAGACACACCCAGTCATGGACAGGCTTGCCATTTTCGTGGAGTTTCTCAACCAACCCGGCTTCGTATTCACTGCGGGGAAAGGCGCGGCGCAGCAGCGCATAGACCTTGGCCCGGTTTTCTTCCGTTACCTTCTGTATTTTCATGATCCGTGTCCTTGATTGCCTTTTACTAGGAGGCTGTCGGATTTGACAGCCTCCTAGAGTCAGAAATGGGGGCAGAGGTAACTCAAGGAAGACACTCTATTGCCGGACGACCAGTGGCCGCCCGGCCTCGTGTCAATCGAGCCGTGGGGGCAATGCCCGCCCTACTCCTCTGGTGCTGAATCCAGCTCTGCAGCCAGCGCTTCGACGGTGTTGATATTCTCTTCGTTGAACTCTTCAACCCAGAGCGCCGTGGCCAGGTAGAGCTTGATAAAGGGCGAGTCTTTGTGGTTGTTCGCAAGCTGCGCATAAATCTTCAGCTTGGTCTCCGCATCTTCATTTCCGGCAGCCTCCAGCAGTTCAAGGTACTGATCATTTATGGCCGGCGCCAGCTCGGTAAAGTAGACCACCAGCAGGTCCCTGGCCAGAAAACCATCCTCAGCCTTGAACAGTACCCGGTCGAGGCGTGAAGCGGTGCCACCTTTGCGGTTGACCAGGGAGTCCTGGCGAAAATTTTTCAACCCGGCAGCTTCGACCCAGCGCGAGAAGATGGCCGGTTGCTTTTTGGCGCATAAACGACCAATAGCGGTCTTTTTGGACTCCGGAAGAGCTTCCCAGGCGTTACTGACTGATAAAGAAACCATCGCTTTGTACCTTTCCTTTGCTCCTGTACGGCGTTAGAGATCGAATGCGAAAATAGTGGGCCAGAGCTGAGGCCATTCAGGCATGTTGCTCTTGTCTGCCGGGCAACAGCCGTCAACTCGATAAGAGAGAGGCCTAGTGGCCTGTTTGGTTAGTCCTATCTGTAAATTCTGGCCTTTTTGCTCGCTATCTGCGTTACGCCTCCTTGACGTAACGCAGGCTAGGCCTTCGTCGGCGTGCCTTGACAGCAACCAAAATGACTCAGAATTAAATGACACGATTAACCAAACAGCCCCCTAACGGTATTTGGGGCACTATGCCATTATCGGATTTGGAGAACAAGCCGAGAAGTTGAGCCAATGGGGGTTTCAGCTGAATTTGCGGATTTTGAAAAATCGCCCCTTGATTTTATTCGCGCTCAGCCGCGCCAGTGCGAGCTTGGCGCTGGCACGGCGAATGGCGACGTAGGTGTGAAAATCGAAAACATTGATTTTGCCGACCTCGCTGCCGGCGATGCCCGCCTCGCCGGTAAGAGCGCCGAGGATATCGCCGGGGCGCACCTTGTTTTTGCGGCCGCCGTCGATGCACAGGGTCACCATCGGCGCTTCGAGGGGTGCGGAGGACGGCATGGTCAAGGTATCGAGGTCGGCGCGGGGGACGCTTTCCCCGAGATAATCTTCAATCACCGCCGCCCGCCGACTCTCCGCTGCGGTCACCAGGCTTAAGGCCAGCCCCTGCTCCCCGGCGCGACCGGTACGGCCGATGCGGTGGATATGCACCTCCGGGTCGCGGGTGAGTTCGTAGTTGATCACGGCGCCAAGCTCCTTGATGTCGATGCCGCGGGCCGCGACATCGGTGGCGACCAGAATCGAAACGCTTTTGTTGGCAAAGCGCGCCAGCACCTGGTCGCGCTCGCGCTGTTCCAGGTCGCCATGGATCGCCAACGCCGAAAAACCGCGTAAGGTCAGCGCATCGGCGACCTCCTGGCATTCCTTTTTGGTATTGCAAAAGACCAGGGTCGACTCCGAACGATAATGGCCGAGAATCCTGGCCACTGCGGCGATCCGCTTGCCGCTCTCGACCATGAAGAAGAGCTGTTCGATCTGCCGGCCGTCATGGACCGCCTCGACCTTGACCGTAACCGGTTGCTGCAGCACCGTCGCGCTCATGGCGGCAATCGACTCGGGGTACGTGGCCGAGAAGAGCAAAGTCTGCCGATTGCCCGAAGCGGCGGCGACGATGGTGGCAAGATCCTCCTGAAACCCCATATCGAGCATGCGATCGGCTTCGTCGAGGACCAGCATCCGCAGGGACGTCAGATCGAGACTGCCGCGCCGCAGGTGATCGAGAATGCGCCCGGGGGTGCCGACCACGATATGGGCGCCGTGTTCAAGCGAACCGAACTGGGGACCGAAGGGGACGCCGCCGCAGAGGGTGAGAATCTTGACATTGTCGGTAAAGCGGGCGAGACGCCGCAGCTCCTTGGTGACCTGGTCGGCGAGTTCGCGGGTCGGGCACAATACCAGCCCCTGCACACAGAAGCGGGTCGCTACCAGCCGCGACAGCAGGCCGATGCCGAAGGCGGCAGTCTTGCCGCTGCCGGTCTTGGCCTGGGCGATCACGTCGGTCCCCGCCAGAATCGGCGGCAGGCTGTGAGCCTGAATCGGTGTCATTTCGCTATAACCGAGCGAGGACAGGTTCTTGAGCATCGATTTTTTTAAAGGGAGAGTGGCAAATGCGGTCGGGATCATAGGAGGCTCTTCTTCTTGGAGGATAAAAAATTACCGGGAAATTCTTTGACGCGAGCAGGACGCACTAGACCAGCCTCCCCAAGGCCACCAGCACCATCCCCGTAACAACCGTACCGAAAATGCTTCGGGTTCGCCAGGCCACCATCAGGGTGGGAATGGCGCACCAGAAAAAGAGGTTGCCGAAATCGAGCCGGACCTCTCCTTCGGGTGCGACGAGCGCGGGCAAAAGCATGGCCGAGAGGACCGCCGTCGGGATGTGGCCGAGCCAGCGCCCGAGCAGCGGATGCAGGTTGCGCGACGAAAGAGCGACCAGGGGCAGGATCCGTGGCACGGCTGTGACCAGGGTCATGCCGACGAGCGTCATAAAGATTATTTTCTGGTCCATATTTTCTCTCCCATCACCCCGAATGTCGCGCCCATAAGGGTCGCCAGGATGACGTTCCACTCGGTTGCGCCAAGCTGCTGGAGGGCCACCGATGCGATCCCCGAAAAAATACCGACCCGCACCAGGCCGGGCCTGGTGCACTGCAGCACCAGCAGGGCGATGAACATGGCCGGAAGGGCGTAATCGAGCCCCACCGGCCTCACGTCGGAGATCAGTTCGCTGGCCACGATGCCGAGCAGGCTCCCCGCGACCCACCCGGCCTGCGCCAGCAGGTTGATCAGCAGCGTCACGCCTTTTCTCGAGGCCCCTTCGGAAAAGCGCTTCGAGTGGACGGCGAAGGTCTCGTCGGTCAACTCGAAACCGAACAGGGCCAGCTCCCTCTTGCGCCAGCGGCGCATAAAGGGGGCCAGAGAGGCCGACATGAGCAGGTGGCGCAGGTTGACCACGAAGGTGGTAGCGATAATCGACATCGGCGCCGCGCCCGAGGCGAAGAGGCCGACGGCGATCAACTGGGCTGAGCCGGCAAAGACGATGATCGACATCAACAGCGCGTTGACCATCGACAACCCGGCCTTGTCGGCGAGCACCCCGTAGGCAAAGCCGATCGGCAGGTAGCCGATGATGATCGGGGATGCCTGCTTCAGCGCCTCGCTCAGAGTCCCTGCGGTTTCATTACGTTGTGGGATCTGGACGTTTTCCAAGATGTTCTCCGGTTAAACCCGAATCCGCGAGACTTTACCGGCAAAGCCTTGCAAGTCGGGGGAAGGCGTTTATTGGTTCGCGGAGATAATACCTATTTGTAACGATTCGGCATAGTGCCAAAAACAGTCGAGCCGCCCGGGAAAGAAAATCAGGTATTATATTTGCGGATTTGCTATTATGTCCCCGGATTACAAGACGAAAGTGCCGGAAACAGACGGGCCTGATGCCGCTGCGACCAGCTCTGCACGACCCAACACTCTAACATTCCAAAGAAACAGGTATTATGTCCTCCGATATTCCAGACGAAACAATGGATTCATGGGAATTAGTCGATACGGCACAGATTCCGGGTGGCGGCGGCGAACTGCAGCTCTACCAGCGCGATGCGGAATTCTCCATCAGCATCAAGGACAGTGGTGTGCTGATGAGCACCTGGGCTCACCAGTCCGAGGATGCGCTGGCTGAACTGGCGTGCAAGAAAGTTGCGGGTCGTTCCCGGCCCCAGGTGCTGATTGGCGGCCTGGGCATGGGTTTTACGCTCGCCGCAGCACTGCACCACCTCGGAGCCGATGCGGAAGTGGTGGTGGCCGAGCTGGTGCCGGCGGTGGTGGCATGGAACCGAGGCGCTTTGGGTGAGTTTGCGGGCCATCCGCTGCGGGATAAACGGACCACGGTACGCGAGGGCGATGTCGCCAAGGTTCTGAGGGAAGAACGCAAGGCTTACGATGCAATCATGCTCGATGTCGATAATGGCCCCAAGGGCTTGACCCGCAAGAAAAATGACTGGCTGTACACAACCGATGGCCTGACTGCGTGCTACGAAGCGCTGCGCCCTGAGGGGACGCTTGCCGTGTGGTCGGCCGGGTCATCGCGCAACTTCACCGAACGCCTGCGTAAGATAGGTTTCAAGGTGAAGAACCCCAAGGTGCGCGAGCACGAGAAAGAAGGCGACATGCATACCATCTGGCTCGCTGAGCGTGGGCCATGAGTGAACAACACAATGACCCGCTGCACGGCGTGACCCTGGAGAAGATCGTGAACAGCCTGGTTGAGCATTACGGCTGGGACGAGTTGGGAAATTGCATCGACATCAACTGTTTCATCAGCAACCCCTCGGTCAAGTCGAGCCTCAAGTTCTTGCGAAGGACGCCTTGGGCAAGGAAGAAAGTCGAGGACTTATACCTCCACATGATAATGTTCGAGCGGGAAGGTGGACAGGGGGATTGAATCCTTTGGCCTTTCGGGGAAGACCCCTGGAAAAAGAATTAGGCAATATGTTCAAAGACTTCAACAATTCCACCCCTTGCCTTTCCGGGCAAAGATTTTGCTTGTCTCTCTGGAGAAATCGGGTTTTACTATAGCGATCAAAAACACCTCTATTGAACAAAAGGAGCAGTCCATGGCGATCAAGTTCTTCGGCCAATTCTTGGTAGAGAAGGGTGCCGTTTCTACCGAGGAGATACTGGACGCGGTCGAAATCCAGAAGCTCGCCAACCTGAAATTCGGGGAAATGGCCTTGGCCATGGGGCTCCTCTCCGAGTCAGACGTCGACAAGGTGCATGACATTCAGCGCCGTACCGAACAGTCCTTCGACCATCTGGCGGTGCACCTTGGTTTGCTCACCGAGGAGCAGAAGACCCAGATCGCGGAAATGCAGCAAAAGCGTTATCTCGATATCGGCCGGGCCCTGATCGAAAGCGGGGCCATCTCAGGAGAGGAACTTGAAACCTGGCAGGCCAAGTTTCAGCAGAGCGACCAGACTCTCTACCTGGCCGACGCAGTAGAGGTTCCCTACGACATCCTTTACCCCGAGGTCTGGGAGGCCTTCGCCGACTTGACCTACAAGATGCTCAACGCCCTCGCCAATCTACCCCATGGCAAAGAGCCCTGCCGGGTTTTCGATCGTCTCGAAAAGAACCACGCGGTGGCGACCATGGAGTTGACCGGGGTGGTGCGGGCCCGCTACCTA